>JAGHUB010000360.1 GCA_018065025.1 Candidatus Equihabitans merdae | reverse complement strand
TTGTTCCTGGAGACCTTTGACCAGCTGTCGGCCTGGAATGGCGTATTTCGGACAGTAGAAATCGTGACTATGGTGGTTTTCTGTATCGAATACGGCCTGCGTCTCTGGACTTCGGATCAGTTATTCCCTGACAAGAGCAAGGGCAAGGCTGTTCTGGCATTTATGATCTCATACGACGGTATCGTGGAATTGCTGACTATCCTGCCATTCTTCTTTCTTAATGGTCTGGTGGCTTTCCGTATGCTGCGAGTGGTGAGAATCTTCCACCTCTTCCGTATCAGTGCTGTCTACGATTCATTCAATGTCATTACTTATGTTTTTAAGCAGAAGCTGAATCAGATTCTGTCATCGGTTTTTATCATTTTAGTGCTGATTCTGGCTGCCTCACTGTCTATCTATTCGGTGGAGCATCCTGTTCAGCCTGACGTTTACAAAAATGCATTTTCCGGTATCTGGTGGAGCATGGCCACCATTTTCACCATCGGTTACGGTGACATTTATCCCATTACCATAGCCGGCCGGATCCTGACCATCGTCATTACCTTCCTTGGGGTTGGTGCCGTCGCTATTCCTACCGGTATCATTTCTGCCGGCTTCGTGGAACAGTATACTTCCATGAAGAACAGTGAAGTTACCGGGATTGCCGACGTCAACCATGCCCATAAACAGGCTATTATGACTGTGGGAGAAAATGTGCCGGTGATCGGCAAAACCATTCCTGAGGTTGAGGAGAAATTGCATATCCGTGTGCTGGTACTGGTGCGTCACGGAGATGTGGTACTGATTTCAGGAAATACTCTGGTCCGTCAGGGAGATGTGCTGGTGTATGTAGCCGGCTGATCTTCTTCAAAATATTTGCATGGAGAATTTATGGAAACATTCAGACAATCCCTTATCATGAGAGCATTTACCGCTGTGCATTATGTGGTCATGGTGCTTTCGTTTTTGGCCTGCTGGCTGCATTTCTACCGCTTGCCCTTTGTTCAGGGAGAGTACTTTGTACATAACCGAACCATTTTCGCCATCTATGTCATCGCATTCTTCGTGCTGGCAAGACTTTATCACGGTTATCAGTACGGCAGCCTTCGTGTAGGCGAGCTGGTCTACAGCCTGATTCTGGCGGATCTGATCACTTTGGGTATGGTTTATGTAGCCGCCTGTATCATGGCCCAGCGCATGCTGAATCCTCTGGCCGGTATCGTTCTTTTCATCCTTCAGGCCGTCTTTTCAGGGCTGTGGCTGATGTTGGCCAACCGGGTTTACTTCATGACACATCGTCCTAAGCTTGCCATTGCTATCTATCGTCATAAGAAGGACCTTCGCAAGCTGGAAGAGGTGCGTTATTTCGATCACCGCTGGAATCTTAAAAAGAAGGTCTGCTGGAATGAAGAAGAAAAGCAGGCCAGTCGGGAAAATGCTGATGTGGATGAAGATATCCACACCTTGATTCCTATGATGGCTCCTTATGAGACTGTTTTTGTAGCCGGTATCAGTGCTACTTTAAGAAATGGTATCGAGAAATATTGTCTGGAGAAGGGGAAGGAATGCCTTTTCGTTCCTCATATCGGTGATGTTATCACCGCCGGCGCTGAACACATGCATTCATTTGCTGTGCCGATCTACAGCGTTAACAGATGCCGTCTGACACCGGAATACGCCATTGTTAAGAGAATTTTTGATATCGTGATCTCCGGTATCGCCACAGTGGTCCTATCACCCTTTATCCTGGCAACAGCCATCGCCATTCGTGCTTACGACGGTGGTCCCGCTCTTTATAAGCAGGTCCGTCTTACCAAGGATGGTCGTAAGTTCAAGATCCTTAAGTTCCGCAGCATGAAAATGGATGCAGAGAAGGACGGTGTAGCTCGTCTGGCCAGTGAACATGATGATCGTATCACACCGGTTGGCAAGGTGATTCGTGCCATCCGTTTTGATGAACTGCCGCAGCTGATCAACATTTTGCGAGGCGACATGAGTATTGTGGGTCCTCGACCGGAACGACCGGAGATCGCCCAGCAGTATGAGAAAGAATTGCCGGCCTTCAAGCTTCGTCTTCAGGTCAAAGCCGGTCTTACCGGATACGCCCAAGTATATGGCCGCTACAATACAGAGCCCGCCGATAAGCTGAAGATGGATCTGATGTATATTAATAACATCGGCATGGTGGAAGACATGAAGCTGATGTTTGCTACTGTCAAGATCCTGTTTATGAAAGAAAGTACTGCCGGCATCAGTGACGACCAGACTACGGCACTG
>JAGHUB010000398.1 GCA_018065025.1 Candidatus Equihabitans merdae | reverse complement strand
CAGAAAAACCGTCTGGAAGATCGTCTGCTCTTTGAACTGGAGCTGGATAATGACCTTCGAGATGTAGAAGTACCAAAGCTTATTCTTCAGCCCCTGGTGGAGAATTCCATCAAGTACGCCATGAGGAAGAGCGATCAGATCCTCACCATCAAAGTCTACACTTATCTTGCTGATCCGGAGGATAATGAGATCGTTCGACAGATCGATCATGAAGGCCCTGTGGCCTGTATCACCGTAGAAAATGATGGCGAGGGCATGAACGAAGAGCAGCTGGAGAATTACTGGAGTCTTCTTAATGCCAAGAATGTGGAGGCTACCAGTATCGGTATAAAAAATGTGGTGAAACGTCTGCAGCTTCTTTTTGATAATAAATGCCGGTTTGAAGTGGAGAGTAGTCCTGAAAACGGCACTATAACCAGGTTGTATCTGCCTGTAGCGGGAGGTAATGATGAAGATCGTAATCATTGATGATGAGCCTAAGATTCGAAAAGGTCTGACTAAGATCGTAGAAATGCATAAGGACTGGTATGTGCTGCAGTCATTTGCCGATGGCCTGTCTGCCATTGAATACCTTAAAGATGTGGAACCGGATGTGGTGATCACCGATATTCATATGCCGGGAGCCACAGGTCTTGAGATGATCGAGGCTATTCATGATGCCCATAAGAATACTCGTTTTATTATTTTGACCGGATATGCCCGCTTTGATTATGCTCAGAAAGCCATTGACCTGGGAGTTCGCAAGTTTTTGCTGAAGCCCACCAATCCTTCTGAACTGGTAGAGGCTTTGGAAACCATTGAATCTGAATTAAAACCGGACAACTCTGCTTCTCTCAAAGCCAATAACAATCTGCTGATCATGAAAGCAGAAGAGTACATACAGCTCAACTATCGCAGCAAGATCAACCAAAGTGAAGTGGCGGCAGAACTATATATATCCCCTAATTATCTGTCAGACCTTTTTAAGAAGAACACAGGTATGAAATTCTCTGACTATGTGACAGAGGTTCGCCTGGAGAAGGCAAAAGAACTGTTGCTGGATGTGCATAATAAAGTGGGTGATATTGCTGAATTGGTTGGCTTTACAGACCCTCGTTATTTCAGCAGTGTCTTCCGCAAGAAGTACGGCATGACACCAAGGGAATTCCGCAATTCTCAGACAAGTGACTAGTACGAAAAATGCATTTTTGGGAAAGTTTCGTAAAATATTCAACATAATCGTAATTCCGCCTCGTTGTGGATTTGCCACAAACCGCTAAAATTTTATGTGACAGGAATTATATAGATTCCACATGCAAAAAAAGGAGGAAAAACATTATGAGAAAGTTTTTTGCAGTACTGTTGTCAACAGTCATGGTTGCAGGCATGATGGCCGGTTGCGGAAGCAAGGCTGCCGAAGCTCCTGCATCCGAACCCGCAGCAGAAGAAGCTGCTGAAGAGGAAGAAGTTGCTGAAGAAGCTGAAGAAACAGAAGAAGCTGAAGAAGCCGCTCCGGCTAAAGACGCTTCTGATGTTAAGATGGTTCTTCTTCTTCCCGGCGAAATCAACGACCAGGGTTGGAATGCTTCCAACTATGCCGGTGTTGTAGCTTGTAACGAAAACCTTGGCACAGATATGGAATACGTAGAAGCTGTTCAGGAAGCTGACTTCGAATCTACATTCCGTGAATATGCAGAACGTGGTTATGACATCATCATGGCTGCCGGTTCTCAGTTCGACGAAGCTGCTGCTTCTGTAGCTGCTAACTATCCGGACACACTGTTCATGGTAGTTAACGGTGCTAACTGCGACGGCGACAACCTTTGCCCGCTGTTCCCGAAGGAATATGAAGCTTCCTACCTTGCTGCTTGCATCGCCGGTAACATCACAGAAAGCGGTAAGTTCGGTATGATCGGTGGCGACCCCAACCAGGCTATGAAAGACCTGATGGCTGTCTATGGTAAGACTGCTGTTGAAATCGCTACAGAACGTGGTATCGAAGGTTCTGACTACAATCTGGCTTATGCTAACAGCTGGAGCGATGTAGCTCTTGGTAAGCAGATGTCTGAATCCATGATCGACGAAGGCGCTGACGTTATGTTCGTATATGCTAACGAACTGGGTCTTGGCGTTATCGACGGTGCTGTTGAAAAGGGCGCTAAGGTTGTTGGTTATTCTTCTGACCAGACTGTTATCGATCCCGAAACAGTTGTTGCTTCTATCGATTTCGACTATGCCACAATGTATGTTTGGGCTATCGACAACTATCTGAATGGCGAACTGAAGGGCCATCAGGTTGTTGAAGTTGGTGTTGCCGAAGGTATCTACTTCCCGGTTTACACAGACAATTGTCCGGACGAAGCTAAGACAGCCTGTGATGCAGCTGTTGAAGCTCTTAAAGATGGCAGCGTTGATCTGAAAGCTCTCTTTGACTAATTTGAATCAACAAACCATAACTGAACATTAAAACCAGGGACCTGCGTCGCATACGCAGGTCCTGCTACTAAAGAGGGGATATTGTTATGGCTGTACCTGCAATTGATATACAGAATGTTTCGAAATACTTTGCCAAAGTCATTGCAAACAAAGATGTATCTCTGACAGTTGAAGAAGGAGAAGTTGTTGCACTGCTTGGTGAAAATGGTGCCGGTAAGAGTACCATCATGAAGATCCTGTATGGTCTTTATGGAAAAGATGAAGGTAAGATTTTTGTACGTGGTGAGGAAGTCAACATCAAGAACCCGGCTGACGCTATGTCTCGTGGTATCGCGATGATCCAGCAGCACTTCTCTCTGGTTCCGACACATACAGCAACAGAAAATATTATCCTTGGTAATGTCCACGGACATGTCAATATTAAGGAACATGAAAAGAAACTGAAAGAAATTGCGCTGAAATACGGATTTGATGTTCCGGTAGATGTACCGGTTGGCCAGCTGGCTGTTGGTCAGCAGCAGAAGATCGAGATTCTTAAAGCGCTTTATATTAATACAAGCATCCTGATCATGGACGAACCCACTGCTGTTCTGACACCTCAGGAATCCGACAACCTGATGCAGTTTATCAAAGACTTCACTGCTAAGGGCAACAGTATCGTTTTCATCACTCATAAGATGAAAGAAGTTATGGAAGTAGCAGACAAGATCGTCGTTATGAGAAATGGTGTTGTCGTTGATACTGTTAAGAGAGAAGATACTGACGAACAGGAACTTGCCAAGCTGATGATTGGTGAGCCCATCATCCCGCCTGCACGTGACGAATCCATTGACTATATGAACAACGATGTTGTTCTTTCTATCAAGGATGTTTCCTTCGGTGAGAAGAATGCGGTAGATCTGCTGAAGGATCTTAACTTTGATATCCACAAGGGTGAAATCTTCGGTATCGCCGGCGTTAGTGGTAACGGTCAGGATGAACTGTGTGATGTCATCAGCGGCTTAAAGCATGCTACCAAGGGCACTATCGTTCTGGATGGCGAAGACATCACCAAGGCTTCCATCAAGAAACGTAATACCATGGGCATCGGTTATTGCCCGGTAGACAGATATCGTGATGCCATGGTTATGGATATGACACTGGCAGAGAATATCTTCCTGAAGCATTGGTGGGATAAAGAATGGTCCAACAAGGGCTTCATTCGTATCAAGAAACTCAATGAGTACACCAATGAACTGATCAAACGTCATCGTGTTAAGGCCAATGACTACAGTGATATCGCCAGAGGTCTTTCCGGTGGTAACCAGCAGAAGGTTGTTCTGGGACGTGAAGTAGACCTGGGCAAGAAGCTTCTGATCTTCAACCAGCCCACACGTGGTCTGGACATGGGTGCTGTCGATCGTATTCACCATGTTATCTCAGAAGAAAAAGCCAACGGCAAAGCTGTTCTGCTTATTTCTACAGAACTTTCTGAAATCTTTGAGATGTGCGACAGAATCGCCGTTATGCACGGTGGTAAGATGATGGGCATCTATAAGAATGGTGATCTGACTACAGAACAGATCGGTCTGTTGATGGCCGGTGTTCATCTGGAAGATGAGAAGGAGGTGGCTGAATAATGAAATCAAGAGCCAATATTCTGCTCTATAATATCGGAGCTGTTATCATCGGTCTTATTATCAGTGCCATTTTACTTCTGTTCATGAAGGTTAATCCGCTGGACGTCTGCGGTCAGGCTTTAGGTAAGATCGTATCAGATAAATACAACCTGGGTGAAGTTCTGGTTAAGGCAACTCCCCTGATCTTTACTTCACTGGCATTTGCATTTACCTACAATGCCAATCTTTTCAACATCGGTGCTCAGGGTCAGTTCCTGATGGGTTCTATCGTTGCTGTTGCTCTGTCTCTTAAGCTTCAGAGCATTGTTCCCACATTTATCCTTCTGATCATCGTTCTCATCGGTTCAGCAGCCGGCGGCGCCTTCATGGGTGGTCTGATCGGTGGAGCCAAAGCTAAATTTAAAGCTAATGAATTCCTGGTCAGTATGATGTCCACATACGTTGTTTCCAACTTCATGGACTATCTGCTGAGAACTTCTCTGCAGGAGACTAAGGCTGAATACATGCAGACAGATGCTATCGACAAAGCTGCTTATCTGCCAACAATCCTTCCCGGCACCAGAGTTCATCTTGGTTTCGTTATCGCTGTTTTGTTCGCTATCGGCGTATGGGTACTTCTTAACAAGACAACACTTGGTTTCCAGATTCGTGCTGTTGGTAAGAACTCTGACGCTGCCAACCTTGGCGGTATCAAACCCACTACCATCTATGTCATCAGCTTTATGATCGCCGGGGGTCTTGCCGGTATCGCCGGTCTGACAGAGATCAATGGTGTTCAGCACATGCTGCTTCGTGACTTCAATGCTTCAATTGGTTCCTATGGTATCGGTATTGCGATCCTGGCCAACGGTAACCCCATCGGCTGTATCTTCGCATCTATCCTGTTTGGTTTCCTGAATGTCATGGGTACAACAATGGGTCGTCTGCCCGGTCTTAACATCCCTGCCAGTATCATCGAATTGATCGAAGGTATTGTTATGGCATGCGTAATTATCTCTTATGCCGTTCGTCGCATCGTAGAGAATAAGAAGAAGAAAAAGCAGATGAGAAAGGCAGGTGCATAAGTATGATCAACGTATTAACCAGAGCGATCATGATGAGTACACCCCTTCTTATGGGTGCATTAGCTGAAGTATTTGCAGAACGTACCGGTATGATGGTCTGTGCCATTGAAGGTATCTTCCTGCTTGGTGCCTGGGGCGGTTTCGTCGGCACTTATCTGACAGGCAGCATTGCAATCGGTCTCCTGTGCGCTATCATCGCAGGTGGCCTGATGGCTCTCCTGTATGCTTTCATCACAGTAACCATGCAGCAGCATCAGGTTGTTACAGGTACAGCCCTCAACATCCTGGCAGTTGGTATTTGTGCTTACTTCCAGCGTGTATTGTTTGGCGTACCCACATCTCCCCTGCAGATCGATACACTGCAGAAGATTTCCATCCCCCTGCTGTCCAAGATTCCGGTCATCGGACCCATGTTCTTCCAGCAGAACATCCTGACATATTTTGCTTATATCATTATTCCGATTTCAATCTATGTCCTGTATCACACTTCACTTGGTCTGACATTACGTTCAACCGGTGAAAATCCGGAAGCTGTTGACGTAGCCGGTCTGAATGTTAACCGTATCCGCTTCCTCACAGTAGTCTTCGCAGGCTGCTTAAGCGGTCTTGCCGGTGCATTCTACACCGTCGGTTATCTGGGTATGTTCTCATCCAACGTTATCGGAGGTCGTGGTTGGATCGCCTTCTCTATATGCATCCTGGGAAACTGGTCACCCAAGGGTGCCGGTCTTGGCAAACTGGCCTTCCGTCTTGCTGATGCCATCTCTATCTACCT
>JAGHUB010000038.1 GCA_018065025.1 Candidatus Equihabitans merdae | reverse complement strand
ACTATGTCCGGTCCCTGGCTCATGCCCGCTTTCTGGTAGGAGGCGAGACAGATGATCTGATACAGGAAGGCATGATCGGTCTCATGAAGGCCATCCGGGATTATCGTTCAGATAAGGGTGCCTCCTTCAAGACCTTCGCAACCATGTGCATCGTTCGTCAGCAGACGACGGCTATCGAGAATGCGTCCAGACAGAAGAACAGACCCTTGAATGATTCTGTTTTATTAAGTGGTGAGGAACTGGAGACAGCACTTTTCTATATGCGCCATTCCTCACCGGAAGATATTCTGTTGGACAAAGAATCGGAGAAGGAGCTGGCCAAACGCATTACCGAGGTCTTGAGTTCTTTTGAGAAACAGGTCCTGCTCTTATATTTAGAGGATAAAGGCTATCGGGAGATTGCCGAAGAACTGGAAAAATCTCCTAAAACAATAGATAATGCTCTTCAGCGTATCCGCAACAAGGTGCGGGCTTTGGAGCAGTAAAAAAAGCAAAAATCGTGCTATCAAAAAGGTGGTTTATGACATTTACAGGTCATAAACCACCTTTTTATAATTATTTCTGTTCCAAACAAGTTCCTTTATCCACAGGAGGTGTCCATGAGTCGACCCAGAAAGATAGCCCAATACACCATAGACGGTGAGATGGTAAAAACCTATGACAGCATCAAAGAAGCACAGGATTACATGGGGCTTACCCACATCTCGGCCGTCTGTCGGGGACGCCGCCGTACAGATGGAGGCTTCACCTGGGCATACATTACTCCGGATCCAAACCGGGAATTACAAGAACGGCTCTACCGTCTGGAGATGGAGGAGTAGCAATGATGATAGCGAGTTAGGCTTATCGCATATCCTTCAGCATGCTGACGGTCTCCAGATCATCCTGAGTAACTTTGATGTTAGAAATCATCTCGCTGCCATCGGGAGCGGTTATCTTAACTTCGATAACAGAGCCTACAGTGATGCGGCTGCCGGCAGCCTGAAGGAAGGGGAATACTCTGGGGTGCTGGGAGGTAAAAAGATCCAGACGACTCTTCATCTGAGCAAGTTTCATGGGATTAATAGCCATAGTATTATTTCTCCTAAATCTGATTTGTATTTTTCAATTCTTCCAAGAAGGCGGAACAGCCTTCTACCACATCCCAATAAGTGCTTTCAAAGTCACCGCTGTACCAGGGATCGGAGATAGCATGGGTGTGGAGCATACGCACTTTATTGTCCTTGTCCGGACCCAGAAGACGTTCCAGGTTGCGGGCATTGTAGTGATCCATGATAAAGATGTAATCGAAGTGTTCATAATCACGTTTGGTGATCTGACGGGCACGGTGATTGCCGGGATCGATACCATACTTGATCAGTGTCTTCTTTGCAGGGGGATAGATGGTGTTGCCGATCTCTTCACGGCTGGTAGCTGCTGAGTCGATTTCGAAGCAATCACTTAAGCCCTCTTTAGCCACCATATCTTTAAAAACCTGTTCACTCATGGTGGAGCGACAGATATTGCCGTGACACACGAATAATACTTTAATCAAACCAGTTTGATCCTTTCATTAGTCAGTAGTGTTTTTCCATAACTGATTCTATCGAGTTAATATTTTCTCGCAATTGATTTGACAAATCAAGCCACTTTCAAAAGTAAAAGAAAGCCGGACCCAGTTTTGAACTGAATCCGGCATTTATTTTCTTATTTAGTTTATGGGAGAAGGAAACAAATAGCTATGATTCAGCGCCATTTAAAGAATGCATTTGTTTCAAGCTATCATCTTATGTCATCTTTCCCTATCCATCCATTTATACTATTATAGTGAGTAGAATTTCTATCTTTGAACAATAGGGTGATTATCTATGAGCGATAATGAATTACGATTAATCGAAAAGCCGAAAAAAGGATTATTACGACTTGTCTTCAGCAGAACCGGCGTTGTCTTGCTTCTGCTTTTGATCAGTATGGCCATCCTGTTTTCTGTATTTTATTTCTTTGCCGGTTGGCTTCGTCATTTTGCCGGTGGTGTAGAAATCTTCAATCTGATTGTCATCATTTATCTGATCAATACGGACATGGATTCCACGGCCAAGGTTACCTGGATCTTGATCGTGGCCGTGACGTCGGTCTTTGGCGCTATATTCTACGTCTACACAAAGAGCGATCTTGTTAACAGACGCGTGAAGAAGACCTACATGCAGATATTCAGAGACCGCAAGGGTGAGATTACTCAGGACCAGGAGACATTGAAGCGGCTGAAAGAAGAGAGTCCGGAAAGTGCCGCCCTGCTTCATTACCTTAATCAGAATGAAGCGGTCATCGCTGCCACTAACAGTGAGATCACCTATTATCCTCTTGGCGAACTGAAGTGGGAAGCCATGCTAGAAGAACTGGAGAAGGCCGAGAAATTCATCTTCATGGAATACTTCATCATCGATGAAGGCAAGATGTGGGGAAGAATTCTCAATATTCTCAAGGAGAAAGTTGAACAGGGTGTAGAAGTACGTGTGATGTATGACGGTACCTGTGCCATGTCCACCCTTCCTTATAATTATCCTAAGATGATGGAGAAGCTTGGTATCAAGTGCAGTATGTTCTCACCGCTGACTCCTTTCGTCTCTACCCATTATAATTATCGCGATCATCGGAAGATTCTGGTCATCGACGGCAAGGTTGGCTTTAACGGCGGTGTTAACCTTGGTGACGAATACATCAATGCCATCGATCGCTTTGGCCATTGGAAGGATACCGCTATCCGCATCAAGGGTGAGGCAGTTAAGAATCTCACTTTGATGTTCCTTTGCATGTGGGCTTTTGGTGAAGAGAATCCGGAGTTTCAGAAGTATCTGGATGTTCCTTACGAAAAATATCCTGAGCAGGGCTTTGCCTTCTCTTACGGGGTCAATCCTTTCGATCGTCACAGAGTCGGTGAACATGCCTACATGGATATCATCAACCGGGCTCAGCGCTATGTCCATATCATGACACCTTATCTGATTCTGGATGATGAGCTGCTGCAGGCCCTTAAATACGCCGCACTTAGAGGTGTAGATGTTAAGCTGATCCTGCCGGGCGTGCCGGATAAGAGAGCTGTATACTGCCTGGCTAAAACTTATTTTGATACCCTGATCGAATCAGGTGTAGAGATCTATCTTTATACCCCGGGCTTTGTCCACGCCAAGGTATTTGTATCCGATGATGTGAAAGCTGTTGTAGGTACCATCAATCTGGACTATCGAAGCCTCTACCACCATTTTGAATGTGCCACCTATATGTATGACTGCAGCTGCATTCCTGAGATTGAAAATGATTTCCTGGAAACCATGAGCAAGTGCAGTCAGGTAGCTCTTCATGATTATTACAAGGGTAAGATAACAGATCGAATTATCGGGCGTGTTGCCAGATTATTTGCCCCCTTGCTGTAAGCACAACGACAAAACTCCCGCTTAGCGGGAGTTTTTTGGAGGATAATATGAAACGTATACTTCTGGCTATATCAGTCCTTATGATGGGCGGTTTACTGGCCGGTTTTTCCTTCTTTGGATTAGGCGGCGCAGAAGAGACCACCTTGATGGTCTATATGACCGGTTCCGATCTTGAATCTAAAGGTGCCTGTGCCACTAACGATATGCAGGAGATGCTGAACAGTGGTGTTGATTTGTCCCATACCAATCTGCTGGTCTATACAGGCGGTGCTAAAACCTGGCACAATGAAAAGGTGACTATTTCTCCCGAGGTCAACGGCCTCTATCACCTGACAGCATCAGGTTTTGAGGAAATCGATAACTTCCCCCTGGAATCCATGGGAGATCCTGCCAATTTAACTCGCTTTCTGGACTATGCCGTAGAAAAATACCCTGCCGATAAGTATGATCTGGTCTTCTGGGATCATGGTAATGGTCCCGTCATCGGTTATGGCATGGACTTTCTGTACAACAAAGATAGTCTGACTCTGCCGGAGATTCGCCAAGGCTTGGAAGCATCACCATTTGGCCCGGATAAGAAGCTGGATATCATTGGCTTTGATGCCTGTCTTATGGCTTCAGCTGAGCTTGCTTATACCGTCAGTGATTATGCGGATTATCTGATATCCTCTCAGGAGACAGAGCCCAGTTTTGGCTGGAACTATGCCTTCCTGAAAAATATAGGCAAGCATTCCGGAAAAAAGCTGGCCAAGGATATCACAGATGCCTACATGAATTACTGCAATGCTACTTTTAAAAAGAATGCTCTGTACAACACAGACGTTACCATTTCTGTTATGGATCTGTCTAAGGCCAAGGCTGTACAGGCTGCTGTCAATGCACTCTTTGAGA
>JAGHUB010000232.1 GCA_018065025.1 Candidatus Equihabitans merdae | reverse complement strand
TTGATGTAGAGCAGGGTCTGGTCGTTGATGAACTTGTAGATGCTGGCAGTGTTGGTGATGTATTCATTGATCACATCATTTCCCCAATGGGGCCAGTTGTGGGCCTGGAAGACCACGTCGGCTTCCTGGCCATAGAGAGCCAGTGTTTCCATGAGATACTCGGCCCAGGCGTTGCCGTCTCGTACCTGAGCACCGCGCAAGGTATAAAGATTGTGCAGGGTTCCGGTACAGTTTTCAGCCATCCAGAGAGCTTTCTTCTGAGGCAGCCACATATTCATCTCGGCGGGAGCTTCGGTGCCGGGAGTGAGCTGGAAAATCATCTGAATGCCGTCTACATCGATTTCTTGACCGGTGTAGGTAATGTCTGTGTTGGGGGACATGTAGCTGATAGCGCCACTTGACTGACCCATGCCGATGCCGATAGAAAGAGCACCGGTTTCGCCTTTTTCAAGAAGAGAGCCGTACTGATAGCTGGCACGACGACTCATAGCCGGACCTGCGTAGACATTTTCACTGACAGCATGCTCTTCATAATGTTCCGGAGCAATGAGAAGAATGCCCTCTTCTGCTACCTGTTCAGGGCTTACGATTCCCTCAATGCCGCCGAAATGGTCTACATGAGAGTGGCTGAAAATAACAGCTTTAATAGGATACTCACCCAGGTTTTCGTTAACCAACTCAAGGGCAGCCTTAGCGCACTCTGTGGTCATGAGAGGATCCAAAACGATCCAACCGGTGTCACCCTTGATGAAGGTAATGTTCGCCATGTCATAGCCACGAACCTGGTAAATCCCCTCCATAACTTCAAAGAGACCATAGTAATGATTAAGCTGAGTATTTCTCCACAGGCTGGGATTGGCTGTGGGCGGAGCATCCTGTTCGATGAAGTCATAGGCCTTCTGGCTCCAGACCACCTTGCCGTTTTCATCGCAGATTTCCAGCACCTCCGGGCTTGCAATCAGACCTCTTGAGGCATTTTCAAATTCAGTCTGATCGTCAAATGGCAGCAATTCATAGACCGCATTATTTGCATCGATGGTGTACTGACTGGCCTCTTTACTTGTGGGGTTTAAATCCGGCATACCTGCTTCCGGATTGTCCAGTGTCACAGATGTATCGGCAGTCTGACCTGCAGCGTCACCTTCATTGGCTGGAGCTGAATCCGTTCCTGCAGCTGTTTTTCCGGCACAGGCAGTCATAGAAAATGCCAGTGCAGCCACGCATACTAAACTAAATATCCTTCTCTTCATAGTGTGATTCCTTTGCTTCGGGGGTGGAGGATGTATGTGTTGAACAGATTATAACCTTTGAAGG
>JAGHUB010000399.1 GCA_018065025.1 Candidatus Equihabitans merdae | reverse complement strand
CTATATACCCGCGCAGCCATGGAAGTCCGGCCATAAGCTGCTTTGCGTCGCGTCAAACTGGCTCTGATGAGCTTGCTTTGGCGCTATATACCCGCGCGGCTATGGCACTCCGGCCAGATACAGCTTTCCACCGCGTCAAACTTGCGCTGATGAGCTTGTTTTGACTCTATATACCCACGCGGCCATGTCACTTCGGGATATTTGTCTTGTATGCCTTCTTGGGCAGGTTGCGGTAGGGCACCACGATGTGCTCCGGCAGGCTGCAGGCCATGTCTGTGATCTCCTGCATGAGGTAGTCGCAGATGCGGTGACGCTCTTCAGCTATAGGTGCCGATGAGCAGAACTTGATGGGCTTACCGATGTACATCTTCTTAAGGTAAGGGGCGATGTACAGTGGTACGAAGGACAGTTCCTTGCCTGTCTTGCGGTAGTAGATTTTTGCGATGTCGATGAACCGATCCTGGAAATTACAGAGGATGTGATTATACTCCTCGTCTTTCTCCGGGAAAATAACCACGCTGACATCTTCCTGCAGCTTTGCCACCGTTTCCCTGAATGTCACAATGGTACGAGCGTCCCTGTAGACAGGAATGGTGTTGGCATTGTTGAAGACGATGACTGAAATCGGCGCCACGATATAGGACAAGATCTTGTAAAACCAACGGATATACAAGGGTTTGCTTGACCAGAAATCCTGATAGGCATAAGCCGGCACTTCTTTCAGGAACATCATCTGAGATGCGCACCAGATGAAACGCTTGCCCGGGAAATACAGTTCGCAGGCGATGGGCCCATTCATCTGTGTATGATTACCGACGATAATGGAAGCTTCCTCCGGGAGATTCTCCTCTCCCACCACCTCCATCTTTTGATAGAAGAAGCGTACCGCTGCTTTTATTAACTTGTAGATTGGATAAGTCTTTGTCATTGGTAACTTGATAAATTGATAACTTGACAGCTTAATAACTTAATAATGTGACAGCTTGATAACTTGATAACTCCATAAAGCGACATGGAGTAACTACACTAGTATACTACAAACCATTAGAGATGACACAATTGAATCCTGGTTTTCAACCTCTCTACTTACTCGATTCGAATACCTTTTACACCATCTCAACTGCCATATCGATGAGGTACACACGTCAAAAGGTGTATGAAATGTCAAAGGCCTACCCAAAGAGGTAGGCCCAAAACATCATGCAAATCATTTTTTAAGAAAACTATTTTCTGTTTTTTCTCTAAGGTTGCTAATGTGGTATTGGAAACAGCTGCCTGGCCACCTACCACGATCAAATCACGAATATTGCTGTTGGCCAGATATTTCCGCTGAATTTCGGAAACCCCCGCATCATTATTTACCAGAATAATGGGCATGTCATAAATGGAAGCTAATACACTGCCTGCAAGAGCATCCGGGAAATTCTGTCCGTTAGCAACGACTGCCATTTGCCCAAAATTACATGCGAAAGCAGTGGATATTCTCTGGCAAGTCTCGAAACGTGTTTCGCCCCAGATTCGTCTTACCGGTGAGATTCTGGCTAATTCAGCTTCTACACCCTTGCTTACAGCTGCTGTACCGCCAACGATGTAGATACGCTCCGGATCGATTTCCCGAATCTCATCCAGAATAATAGATTCAATGCAATCCTGAGCTGTCAGGAAAATCGGCATACCACGTGATCCGGCAATGCCGCTGATAGCCAAACTATCTGCAAAACCGGTGCCGGAGGCTACGATAACATCGGTGCCCGGCCAGGGATCCAATTCTCTATTGATCAGCACATTGGTTTCATAACGAGTCTGGCCACCTAACCGGATAAGTTCTCCCTTATAGCCGGCCGCTCTTAACTGACTCTCTACACTGGCGGGGACAGCTGCCTGACCGCCCAGCATATAGACCTTGCCCTCCTCATCCAGGTTCTTCACGATGAAATCCACAGCGATCTTGTTGGATGCAGGATCTGAACCTACCAAAAGAATGGGAGCTTGATTGTAAGCGGATAATACGGATCCGGTGAGGGCATCCGGGAAATTATAGGCATTGGCCAATGTTACGCAATTAATACTGCCATACTCTGCTTTGACAGCTTCTGCTATAGCCTTGGCTGTCAGGAAGCGATCATCTCCGGAGTATCTCTCATGTTTAAAGGCTCGAGTGGTATGATCATTTGATTCAATTTCCAATATCCGGAAAAGGCTTTCATGATCGGTTGAAGAAGTATTAATATCACCCAATGCATCCCAATTCCAGTCTCTGGCATCAGTCCGAAGACCGCGGATGGTCAGATCATCATGGTAAGAGTAGATCTCACCCCAGGTTTCTACCGCTCTGCGACCCTGTGTCTGCTCTGCATAGAAGCTGGCATAATCATTTACTACAATCTCAGGGCTCTCTACAGCAAAGCCTGTCCCTGATCCGGTGGCGTAAAAGCGAGTGCCCTCATACAGGAATAAGCCACCCAGATTGCCGCCGGCAAAATCTGAATAGAAGCCATTATAGCCGGATAAATCGACCTGCATCTCACCAAAGAAGTTTATACTGCCGCCGGGCGCATAGATGCCGCTGCCTCCGTTAGTAGACACTTCTGACGTAAGGTAGCCATGGCCATAGAAGCTGACAAAGTTGCCCGGTGCAATATAGATGCCGTCAAGACCGCCTTTTTCATCTTCCCAGGGCCCGCCGGAAACACAAACGTCACCACCGATCCAAACTGCCAGATCCTTCTCGATGGTAAGCTTAGCTCTATGACCGTCCTGGGTGGTATGATATGACCCCTCCGGCACACCCACGTAGGACAGTACAAGAGTTTCCCGGTTCAAATCGCTATGATATGTGGAAGCGTCAGCCAAAAGCTGAACATGTCCTCCATCATTAAGGACATCGTTGCGATTGGCAGTTGTAACCGGAACATTGCCGACCCAGACACCCAGGTACTCACCGGCATAATAGGTCACCCATTCTGATGCCCCACGTTCTGAGTTCTGATGCTGACGATTGCTGTCACTTGCTGTGACATAGCATTTGTAGGTGCTGCGGTCAGCCATGTATGCGGAAAAATTATAGCTTCTGCGTGAAGTAATCTGACTGGTGACCTGTTCCCCTGATGCATTTACCAGGGAAAGCATGTAAGTATTTGCCCCTTCTATGGCATCCCAAGAGACGACGCCGCTGAAATTCATCCTGGGAGCGGGAGTTGCCAGAAC
>JAGHUB010000021.1 GCA_018065025.1 Candidatus Equihabitans merdae | reverse complement strand
TCGTGAAAAGAGATATTATCTGGAAGGCAGAAAGATCAAATAATAAAAACGAAATAGCGTAAAACGGTATTTCCATAAATGACAAAAATAACCTCCTGGGCAATTGCTCAGGAGGTTTTACTATGCTCGAATTGATTTGTAAATGGGGTTATAGGACAAGAATCAGGATTGAAGACGCCTCATCGGCACCGTTTGAAAAGTTTTATTTATAAAAATTCTTCAGGAATTTAATGAAGTCCTTGGTGTCATTGGACAGAACGAATCCCTTACGGTGGGCCACATAGAGGTGGCGGACTGAGGAGTCATCTGGCAGGTTAAAGGAGAGCAGTCGCTTCTCACGAATCAGGCGGGAGGCAGCTTTCTCTGAGATGATAGAGATGCCCAGACCACCGGCTACCATGTTCTTGATGGCTTCCTGATCGTTGAGGCGGGCTACTACATTTAAGGAGTCTTCTGAAATGCCAAATGTTTCCAGAAGCATAGAGGCTCGTTTCTGACTGCCGCTGCCATTTTCACGCAGGATGATAGGCTCGTTAAGCAGTGTGTGCAGGTCAGCTTTGTCAGATTTCAAAGCAAGATAGTGCTGGTTGACAGGTGTGATCACCACCATGCGGTCTTCGCAGAAAGGAAGGCAGGTGATATTTTCACGGGACACGTCCATACCCACCAGACCCAGGTCATAGACACCCTGATCGATGCCCTCGATAATCTCTCCACTGTCCCCCTGATGAATATTGAAATAGGTTTCAGGAAAGAGTCTGCCATATTCCGGCAGAACTTCCGGCAGAATGTAAGTGGAAGGAATTGTGGAGGCACCCAGGGAAATGATGCGCTTCTTGCCGGTGGAGCAGTTGGCGATCATGCGATTTTTCATCTCCAAAATGTTCACAGCGTCATTAAAAAGTGTCATGCCGTGAGGAGTGACTTCAAGACTCTTCGTCGTTCTGATGATCAGTCTGGTCTCTAATTCTTCCTCCAGCTGCTGGATATGCATACTAATGGTGGGCTGAGAAATAAAGAGGTTCTCTGCGGCTTTAGTAAAGCTAGCTGTACGGACAACTTCTACGAATGATTGTAAGTGTTTAAATTCCATAATAGATTTCTGATTTCCTGAGTATTTATTTTTCGAAGTATTTTTTTAGATTTTGATATCTTTGGTTTTGTGGTGAAAATTTCCAGGTAGGCCATGGAGGACTAATATGTATCTGCTGACAATACAGTCAAAGCCCTTACAGCGGCATCCACCGCCTCTTCGGTGCAGGCCCAGCCGAAGGAGAAGCGAATGGTTCCTTGGGGAAATGTTCCTAGTGTCTTGTGAGCATTGGGGGCGCAGTGGAGACCTACGCGGGTCATGATGCCGTATTCATCGTCCAGGGCAAATGCGGCGGCGGACTGATCCATTTCCAGCATCTGGATGGAGACGCAGCCTACGCGATCGCGGGCGCCGGCATCCGTGGAGTGAAGACCAAGAATTCGAATCTTTCCGGCATTTTCCAGAGGAGCAATACCTTCTAGGAAACGATTGGTTAAGGCTAGTTCATGGGTGTAGATGCGATGGATCCCGTATTCCTTCAAGAAGGTGAGAGCTGCCTGAAGCCCTGCGATGCCGGGCAGATTAAGGGTGCCGGCCTCAAAGCGATCCGGCATGATCATTGGCGTTTCTTCTGTGTGACTGAAGGAGCCGGTGCCACCTGTGATCAGGGGATTCATCTGTTTAATAAGATGTTCCGCCAGGATAAAGCCGCCGATACCCTGAGGTCCCAGGAGACCCTTGTGGCCGGTAAAGGCCAGGGCGTCGATATGGTCTGCTTTCATGTCGATAGGCAGAAGACCGGCGGCCTGGGCAGAGTCCAGGACAAAGAGCAGGCCATGTTCATGACAGAATTGACCCATTTCATGATAGGGCAAAATAGTGCCGCAGACATTGCTGGCAGCGGTCATGATGATGGCTTTGGTATTGGGCTTGACCAGGGATTCAAGGGAGTCTGTCATAAGAAGACCCTTCTGGTCACAGGGGATACGATCAAAGGTGATTCCCTGATCCAGAAGCTGGGTTAAGGGGCGCATGACCGCATTGTGCTCCATGGCAGATACCAGGACATGATC
>JAGHUB010000314.1 GCA_018065025.1 Candidatus Equihabitans merdae | reverse complement strand
CTTCTGTAGAGTCCCTTTACAAAGACGGTGGTCTGCCCCTTCCCAAGGCAGCTAAGCCCCGCAAGATCGTCATCGACTACGGCGGTCCCAACGTAGCAAAGCCCCTTCATGTCGGTCATCTACGTTCAGCTGTTATCGGTGAATCCATTAGGAGACTGCTTCGTGCCGTAGGTCACGAGGTTCTGGGTGATGTTCATCTGGGCGACTGGGGTCTTCAGATGGGTCTTATTATGACCGAGCTGCAGGAGAGATGTCCGGATCTTCCCTATTTTGACGAATCCAAGACAGATAATTATCCGGAAGAAGCTCCTTTCACCATCTCTGAACTGGAAGAAATCTATCCCTGTGCTTCTGCTAAATCCAAAGAGGCTGAAGAGTACAAGGCAAGAGCTATGGGAGCTACTCATAAGCTTCAGATGGGTGTTCCCGGTTATCGTGCTCTGTGGGATCGCATCATGGAACTTTCCATTGCTGACCTTAAGAAGAATTACAGCCGTCTGAATGTTGAGTTCGACCTGTGGAAAGCTGAATCCGATGCTCAGCCCTATATCCCGGATATGGTTGCCTATATGAAGGACAACGGCTATGCCCACTATGATCAGGGTGCCCTGGTTATTGACGTAGCTGAAGAGACTGATACTTATACTGTACCGCCTTGTATGGTTCTTAAATCTGACGGTGCTTCTCTCTACAACACCACTGACCTGGCTACCATCAAAGAGCGTGTGACACTCTTTAACCCGGATCAGATCATCTATGTTGTTGATAAGCGTCAGTCCCTCTACTTCACTCAGGTATTCCGTGCTGCTAAGAAGTCCAAACTGGTTACCGATGATACTATTCTGACTCATGTCGGTTTCGGTACCATGAACGGTCGTGACGGTAAGCCCTTTAAGACAAGAGAAGGCGGTGTCATGCGTCTGGAAACTCTGCTGACTGAGATCTTTGCAGAGATGGAAAAGAAGATCCGTGACAACCGTAATGTTCAGGAAGATGACGTTAAGACCACTTCTCAGATCGTTGGTCTTTCTGCCGTTAAATACGGTGACCTGTCCAACCAGGCTGCCAAGGATTATATCTTTGACGTTGACAAATTTACTTCATTTGAAGGTAATACAGGTCCTTACATCCTCTACACCATCGTTCGTATCAAGTCTATTCTTGAAAAATACGGTGCTGAAGGCGGTGCTCTGCTGAAACCTGCCAGCCCGGCTGAAAAAGAACTGATGATGGATCTGCTTCGCTTCACAGGTGTTATCGATGAAGCTGCACAGGATCTGGCTCCTCATCGTATCTGTGCTTATATCTATAAGACCGCTAACGACTTCAACCGCTTCTACCACGATACACGTATCCTGGCTGAAGAAAATGAAGCTCAGCAGAAGTCCTGGATCGCACTGCTTGAGATGACACTTCGTGCCCTCGAGAAATGTATCGACATCCTGGGCTTCAACTCACCGGAGCATATGTAAATGACCAATGAAGAGAGACAGCGGATGGCCAGACGCCGGGCAAGAGCAAAAGCCCGGAAGAGAGCCCGCCGCAGAAAGCTGATTCTCAGTGGGGTTCTGGCTTTGTTTATCCTGCTGATCGCAGGTGTAGCGGTTATAGCCGGTATTAAAATCGGAAATAGCCGTCGCCAGAATATGGAAGCTGAAGCTGCACAGTCGGCGGAAGCTCTGGCAGAATCTGCAGCCATGGAGCAGGCAGCTCTTGAGGAATCCAAACAAGCCGAGGCTGAGGCCGCTCGTTCTGAAGAAGAAGCCCAGGCTCATCAGGAGGATTACGAGAACACACAGCAGGCCCTGGAAGAGCAGACACGTCAGGCAAATATTGAGAATTCAGCTACTTTGAAGAAAATCGCTGCTATCAGCGTGCCATCATTATCCGCTTACCTGGCTGCACAACAGACACCTCAGGTAGCCGGTCAGGGACACATCGTCTGTATTGATGCCGGTCATGAAGAAGTCGATCTTCTGGAACAGGAACCCAATGCACCGGGTTCTGACGTGATGAAACAGAAAGTTTCCAGTGGCACCTATGGAGAGGCTTCCGGCCTTGAAGAATACCAGCTGGTTCTGATGGTAGCTCTGAAGGAACAGACCATTCTTCAGAATCGTGGTTATCAGGTAGTTATGACCCGTACAGACC
>JAGHUB010000407.1 GCA_018065025.1 Candidatus Equihabitans merdae | reverse complement strand
CTCCAATGAAACACTGACAGGTGTTTCTTCAGATGGCTTCTGATCACAAATAGTGGTATATAACAAATCAACGCCGCACTGCATAAGCAGTGTGGCGTTTTCAATTAGGCCATATCGTAATCCAACTGGAGTTTTTTCAGAAACTGTTTGATGGCATCATCCCAGGCCCGATCGATGTCCCGGTTTGGCGGGAAGTTCTTCTGGGAACTGCCTGTGGTGATCATGACACGCTTGCCATCGTAGATGAGATTCATAAAAAGAGCGTGAATATTGCCTTCATCATAGTCCAGACCTACTCGCTCCAGGAAGCGGTGAAGGTTATCGGTATTCAACTGGAATACCAGTTTCATATTGAGAGGGGTACGTTTGCCCTTTATGAGATCGAAGAAGTTGGGACGAACCATTTCCCAGGGGGCATAAGCCGGATAGGCTTCCGCTTGTTCGTCTTCACTTTCACCCATGAAACTTTCCCGAAATGATCCGTCGATGGTATAGGTGCAGAAAGTGGTGACAGTGCCTTCTCTCAGTAGAAATGTATCGAAAGCATTGGTGGTCAACAGTTTTCCCATCAGTGCTTTTGTTTCGTTAATGTACAGTGCCAGCAAGTGATAATCCTCCCCGGTTAATTAATCTCCCCTATCATTTCTCTCCGATTTTAGCACGCTTTGTTTGGAAAATAAACGCTGCCGGCCAGAAAGCAAAAAGATTTTCATTAAAAGATAATAAAGTATTATTGACAGGGATAAGGTGGTAGTATATGATTTTACATGTAGTAATTAAAACTACATACAAAAGTGGAGGGAACGACAAAAATGGGCTATAAAATCGTGCTGGACAGCGGCGGCGAAATGACAGAATCTATGAGAAAGAGCGGCAAAGTAGAAATGGTGCCCTTGATTCTGGAAATCGGCGAAGAGACCATCGTGGACAACGGCATTTTAAGCCAGATCGATATCGTCAATCGCATTGCCCAGGCAAAAGATTGCCCCAAGACAGCTTGCCCTTCTCCGGAAACATACCGTCAGGCATGCGACTGCGATGCCGAACGTGTCTATGTGGTAACTTTAAGTGCCAAATTATCCGGATCCTATCAGAGCGCCATGACCGGTAAGATGATGTTGGAAGAAGAACGGGACGATATACAAGTCTATGTTTTTAACTCCAGATCAGCTTCTATTGGTGAGACACTGATCGCCCTTAAGATCGAAGAACTTGAGGAACAAGGACTTGGATTCGAAGAGGTGGTAAAGGAAACTGAAGCTTACATTGATGAGATGCGAACCTTCTTCGTCGTCGATAATCTTGAAACATTAAGAAAGAACGGCCGCCTGTCCCTTTTAAAATGTGCAGCAGCTACATTTCTAAAGATCAAACCCATCTGCGCTTCCACACCGGACGGTGAGATCGAACAGATCGATCAGGCCAGAGGCATCAAGCGAGCTATGGAAAAGATGGCTGATTACGCCACTCACCACGGCCGGGATAAAAATAACCGCCTGGGTATCAGTTTCGTCAACTGCCGTGAGCGGGCCGAGGGTCTGAAGGGTGTCATTCTTGAAAAACTGAAGGTCAAGGATACCCTGGTTGAAGAAACCGGCGGTCTCTCCACCGTCTATGCCAACGACGGCGGGGTCATCATGGTTATCTAAGTTTCCGCTACATCACCCATCAAGGGACTCCATGGCCATATAGATATTTAGATTGGACAAGTATTCGAAAGCAGTGTATAATAGCCGTTAGCTGTCGGAGTACAGTTTGAATATCATTAGATCCGAGGTAGAATCATGAGCCAGCAGAAAGTTGACAATTATAAAGAATATAAGAAAAATAAAAAGCAGATCATCCAGAAACAGAAACAGCAGAAGACAGTCAGAGCTGTTGTAGCCGGTGTAGTCCTCGTTGTCCTGGTTGGCTGGCTTGGTTTCTCTGTATATACTAAGGCCACAGAACAGCCCGTAGGTATGACCACAACAACAGCCGTAGATATGACTGAAGTTCAGGAATACATGGATGGCCTGGATCTGGATTATTAATCCGCTAAAATCAATACTAAGAGATAAGAGACGGTGTGATGCGAGTCGCACCGTCTTTTTGCATACGTAGGCCTGCGACGGAACATGCAAGGCCCCCCTCATCAAGAAAAAATATACAAAAATAGCTGCCACGGAAAAACCGCAACAGCTATTGAAGGTTTTGATAAAGTTTGTAATGCTTTATAAATTACATCTTTACGACGTTAGCGGCCTGCATGCCACGAGCGCCTTCCTGCAGATCATAAGTAACCTGCTGGCCTTCGTCAAGAGACTTGAAGCCTTCGCCCTGGATAGCAGAGAAATGTACGAATACATCCTTACCGTCTTCGCCTGTGATGAAACCATAACCTTTTTCAGCGTTGAACCACTTTACAGTTCCTTTGTTCATTGTGTTTCTCCTCCATAACAAATGAAAAATGTCTAACAACCGGGTAAAAAAATTCACCGGTTATGAGAAATCGAATGCATCTCATCCGAGCTCTCATAACAAGTGAATTTCAGACATACGGTGCTACTCTTATTGACAATAAGTATAGCCTTGTATAGAAAAAAATGTCAAGGACAATAACAAAAATTTTGGATAAAAACTCAAAAAAATTGGTCAAACCTTTCAAGACTTTGAAGGGTCATACTTGAGTGTTTAGACCATATGCATTATACTAATTCTGTGTGCAGTATTGTGATTGGTAAGCTTGCTGACACATTACAGGACGTCATAGGATGTTACAAACTCCGATCAAGAATCGGAGAAATCACGAACATTTACATTTGGAGGATTATTATGATCAAGCGCCTTGCCGAAGAAATCAAAAAGAAAGAAGCCCCCATCGTTGTGGGTCTGGATCCCATGCTCTCTTACATTCCCGATGATATCGTTAAGAAAGCATTTGCCGAAAGAGGCGAAAGCCTGGAAGGTGCTGCTGCAGCCGTCCTTGAATTCAACAAGGGTCTGCTGGATGCTGTATCAGATCTGATCCCCGCTGTTAAACCTCAGATCGCTATGTACGAACAGTTCGGTATTCCCGGTCTGCAGGCTTTCAAAGAAACTGTTGATTATGCTCACGAAAAGGGTCTGGTTGTTATCGGCGACGTTAAGCGTGGTGACATCGGTTCCACATCAGCTGCTTATGCTACCGCACATCTTGGCACAGTCAAAGTCGGCGGTCAGGAACTGACACCCTTTGGCGAAGATATCGCCACAGTTAACCCCTATCTTGGTACAGACGGCATCAAGCCTTTCCTGGATGTATGCAACAGCCATGACAAGGGCATCTTCGTTCTGGTCAAGACATCCAATCCTTCCAGTGGTGAATTCCAGGATCGTATCATCGACGGTCGTCCCCTTTACGAGTGGGTAGCTGAAAAGGTCAACGAATGGGGCGCCCTGTCTATGGACGGTGATTACTCTAACGTTGGTGCCGTTGTCGGCGCAACCTATCCCGAAATGGGTGCAGCTCTTCGTAAGATTATGCCCAAGGCTTACATCCTGGTTCCGGGTTACGGCGCACAGGGCGGCCGCGGCAAAGACCTGAAGGGCTTCTTCAATGAAGATGGCCTGGGTGCTATCGTTAACTCTTCCCGTGGTATCATCGCTGCTTGGAAGAAAGATGATTATGCCGGCATGAGTTACCAGGATGCAGCAAGAAAAGCTGTTCTGGATATGAAAGAGGATCTGAAGGAGGCTTTCTAAGCCCATGAAGAAAAAAGAAGTTGCAAAAGTTATTTCTCAGAAACAACTGATGACGGATATCTATGACCTGACATTGGCCGTATCCTTCGCAGGAGACTGCCGTCCCGGTCAGTTCGTCTCATTATATATGAATGACGCCGGCCATCTGATGCCCCGTCCCATTTCCATCTGCGGCATCGGCGAAGATTACATTCGTATGGTCTACCGTGTAGCCGGCGAAGGTACAAAAGTATTTTCTGCCCTTAAAGCAGGAGATGAGATCACTGTCATGGGTCCTTTGGGAAATGGTTTCCCCCTGGACGTCTGTGATGGCAAGGACGTTGTCCTGGTAGGCGGTGGTATCGGTATCCCGCCTATGGTAGGCTGCGGCGCCGCTCTCGTTAAAGCAGGAAATGCCAAGAGCGTGACATTTGCCGTTGGTTATCGTTCAGAAAGATATCTGGATGAAGATATGGCTGCTATTGCTCCTCTCATCTATTCTACTGAGGATGGTTCAGCCGGCACCAAGGGTAATGTTGTAGATGCTATGAAAGCTGCTGACCTTAAGGCTGATGTGATGTTTGCCTGCGGTCCCAAGCCTATGCTTCGAGCCCTGAAGGCATATTGCGATGCACAGGGTATGGAACTTTGGGTATCCATGGAAGAGAAGATGGCCTGCGGTATCGGCGCCTGTCTTGGCTGCATCTGTCAGAGTACTGAAGTGGACCACCATTCACATGTCCACAATAAGCGCGTCTGCACAGACGGTCCTGTCTTCAAAGCAGAAGAAATCGAATTATAATGGGGAGGATGCCATGAGTAAACCTTCACTTGAAGTAGAAATCGCCGGCGTTAAACTGAAAAACCCGGTAACCACCTGTTCCGGTACATTTGGTTCAGGTATGGAATATAGTGAATTTGTGGATCTGAGCCGTCTTGGCGCTGTCACCACCAAGGGTGTGGCTGCTGTGCCGTGGCCCGGTAATCCGGTGCCCCGTATCTGCGAGACAGCCTCCGGTATGCTTAATGCTATCGGTCTTCAGAATCCTGGTATCGATGTCTTCATCGAACGTGACCTGGCCTTCCTGAAACAGTATGATGTGCCGGTCATCGTCAATGTCTGCGGTCACACCGAAGAAGAATATCTGGCTGTTGTGGATCGTCTGGCAGATACTGATATCGCTATGATGGAGATCAACGTCTCTTGTCCTAACGTAAAACAGGGTGGTATGGCATTTGGTCAGGATCCGGCTATGCTTGAGAAAGTAACCAAGTCCATCAAGGCTCATGCTAAGCAGCCTTTCATTATTAAATTGTCACCCAATGTTACCAGCATCGCCGATATGGCACGTGCTGCAGAAAATGGTGGTGCCGATGCTATTTCCCTGATCAATACACTGGTAGGTATGCGCATCGATATCAATCGCCGTTCCTTCATGTTGGCCAACAAGACCGGTGGCATGTCCGGTCCCGCTGTTAAGCCGGTAGCCATCCGCATGGTCTACGAAGCAGCACA
>JAGHUB010000321.1 GCA_018065025.1 Candidatus Equihabitans merdae | reverse complement strand
TATGCTGGGGCAGCTGCCAGGGTGTTATCGGTGAAGGTGAAACCCTGATCAGTACCGGTACACGTAACTTCAAGGGTCGTGCCGGTCACAGAGAATCTTTCGTTTATCTGGGCAGTGCCGCTACCGTCACAGCTTCAGCTGTAGCCGGCTGCATCACCACTGCTGATCAGCTTTAATACAAAGGAGAATGACCACATGAGTGAATCATTTAAAGGTAGAGTCTGGGTACTTGGCGACGATATCGATACCGATATCATCATTCCTACAGAGTACCTGGCATTTAAAACAGTTAAAGAGATGGCTCCTTATGGCTTCTCACCCCTGCGTCCCGAACTGGCAGCCCAGATCAAACCCGGCGATGTTATCGTAGCCGGCAGCAACTTTGGCTGCGGTTCTTCCCGTGAACAGGCTCCTGAGGTTGTTAAGGCTCTGGGTATCGGTGCCATCATTGCCAAATCATTTGCCCGTATCTTCTTCCGCAATGCCATCAATAATGGTCTGCTTCTGATCGAAAACGACCAGGTTCAGGATGTGGTTAAAGAAGGCGACGAGATCGAAGTAACAGCCGGTTCTCATGTGACTGTTAATGGTCAGACTATTGAGATCGCATCTCTGCCGGACAATCTGCTGGAGATCTTAAATGCCGGTGGTCTGGTCAAAGCCATGCGTAAGAAAAACGGTCTGGATTAAGGAGGATGTGATGGGACAGACAATTATTGAGAAAATCATTGCACACAATATCGGTGCAGCAACTGTCAAACCCGGCGACATCGTCACCGTCAATGTTGACCGCGTTATGCTGGATGATATTATGATGCCCTTCATCGTACAGAAGTTTGAAGAGATGGGCTTCACTAAGCTGTGGGATCCGGACAAGGTGGTTCTGATCAATGACCATCTGGTTCCGGCCAGCCAGGTAGATGATACCCGTCATTATCGTATCGGTGAAGAATTTGTTGCTAAATACGGCATGAAGAATTATCACCGTTCCGACGGTATCTGCCACCAGCTGATGACAGAAGCCGGTTACGTTAAGCCCGGTGATGTTGTCTTTGGTACTGACAGCCACACCACAACATACGGTTGTGTAGGCGCCTTCTCGACAGGTATTGGTTACACAGAAATGGCCGGTATCCTGGGTACAGGTCAGCTGTGGGTTAAGGTTCCTGAAACCATCAAGGTAAACATCAACGGCAAGCTTCCGAAAAATGTTTATTCCAAGGACATCATTCTCACCATCATCGGTGATCTGACAGCAGCCGGTGCTACTTATCAGGCTCTGGAATTCTGCGGTGATACTGTGGAAAACATGACAGTAGCCAGCCGTATGACCATGGCCAATATGGCTATCGAAGGCGGCGCCAAATGTGCTCTCTTTACACCGGATCAGAAGACTGCGGACTATTGTGAAATCGAACTGTCTGATTTCCAGAAGTCTCTGGTTGGGGATGCCGATGCCACTTATATCCGTGAGCTGAATTATAAGGCTGAAGACTTTGTTCCCGTTATGGCATGCCCCTCACAGGTTGACAAGATCCGCCCGGTTACAGAATTGGTTGGTACCAAGGTAGACCAGGTCTTTATCGGTTCATGTACAAATGGTCGTCTGGAAGATCTGATGGCAGCAGCTGCTATTCTGAAAGATAAGAAGGTAGCTCCTTTTGTTAAATTGATTGTTACACCTGCCAGCCGTAAGGTCTATCGCCAGGCTCTGGCAAATGGCACCATCGGTATCCTTCTGGATGCCGGTGCCATCGTGACCCATCCCGGATGCGGTCTCTGCTGTGGCAGAACAGGCGGTATCCTGACAGATGGTGAAGTGGTTATTGCTACCAATAACAGAAACTTCCTGGGCCGCATGGGTACATCCAAGGTTCAGATCTACCTGGCCAGCCCTGCTTCTGCAGCAGCTTGTGCTATCGCCGGAGAGATCGTTACACTGTAAATCAGATTGAGATAGAGGAGCACAATATTTATGTAAACCATAAGTGTTGTGCTCTTATTATTAGCCCCGATTTGCAACCGGGGAAAATGTGAGAAGAGAAGATGGCAGATCATATTACGACTTATACAGGTCTTGATTTTTATCCCACTGAACCGGTGGCGGAAGCTATGCGCATCGAAGATATCGCCCATGCCCTGTCGTTGATATGTCGGGGCAATGGCCAGGTGAAAACATTTTATTCTGTAGGAGAACATTGTCTGAATTGCTCAGCTGAGGCTGAAGCCAGAGGCTATTCCGACAGAGTTGTTCTGGCCTGCCTTTTACATGACGCCTGCGAAAGTTATATGTCCGATGTACCGAGCCCCTTCAAGGCTTATCTGAGGGATTATATTGAGATGGAAGAGAAGATGCTTTCCATGCTGTACCAACATTTTCTGGGAAAAGACCTGACAGAAGAAGAACGTGCTTTGGTGGATCAGGTAGA
>JAGHUB010000438.1 GCA_018065025.1 Candidatus Equihabitans merdae | reverse complement strand
CTGGGGGAAGCCATTGAAGATCCCGAGAAGAGCGTTGTGGCTCAGGTGGCTCCTGCTGTTCGTACAGCCTGGGGCGAAGAAGGCAGCCTGGCTCCGGAAGACGCCGATATCGGTAAGATCATGGATGCCCTGAAGAAGATGGGTGTTGATTATACATTTGATACCTCCTTCACAGCCGACCTGACCATCATGGAAGAAGGCACAGAATTCCTGAGACGCTTCACAAGCGGTGAACTCAAAGATCGTCCCATGTTCACATCCTGCTGCCCTGGTTGGGTACGTTTCGTCAAATCCCAGTTCCCCCACCTGGCACGTTATCTGTCATCCGCTAAATCACCTCAGCAGATGTTTGGTGCTGTCATGAAGAGTTACTTCGCAGAAAAACTGGATGTTGCTCCGGATAGAATCTTTACCTTATCCATCATGCCCTGTATGGCTAAGAAAGCTGAGCGTGAGATGGAACTGTTCTATGGCGAGTATGCCGGTCACGATATCGACTGCGTACTGACCACTCGTGAGCTTGGCTGCATGATCCGTTCAGCCAGCATCAATCCTCAGAAGCTGGTATCTATCCCGGCTGACAGACCTATGGGTGATTACACCGGTGCCGGCGTTATTTTCGGTGCTACAGGTGGTGTTATGGAAGCAGCTCTGCGTTCTGCCTACTACCTGGTAAAGGGCGTCAATCCTCCCGCTGATGCTTTTAAGGCCGTCAGAAGCGAAGCTTTCCAGGCCAACGAAGGTATTCAGGAAGCCGAATTCTCCATCGACGATATCACTCTCAGAGTAGCTGCTGTCAGTGGTCTGGGTAACACCAGAAAGCTGCTGGAAGCCATCGATAATGACGAACTTCATTATGATTTCGTTGAAGTCATGGCATGTCCCGGCGGTTGTGTCGGTGGTGGCGGTCAGCCCATCCACGATGGCGAAGAGTGGGCCTTCAAACGTGGTCAGCAACTCTACGACATCGATAAGAACAGCCCCATCCGTTTCTCACATGAGAACCCGGATGTACAGCAGATTTATAAGGAATTCTTCGGTGAACCCTTATCCTATAAATCACACATGCTGCTTCATACCCACAATTAATGGTTGCTAAATGCCGATAAATAAGTGATCAATGACCTCTGTATCATAGAAATATGGTACAGAGGTTTTCTTAATATACCGCCGTGTGGCGGAGTGACATCAAAAGAATGCCGAATGTATTCTTACTTAAATCAAATAAAGTAATTTTGTCATTTGTACCGACTTGCCATGGCTTATATGCATAATCTTTGGATAAAATGGAAAAGTTAATGCATATAAGCCATTTATTTGTGCATAAACATTGACTATTTAAT
>JAGHUB010000153.1 GCA_018065025.1 Candidatus Equihabitans merdae | reverse complement strand
TTGTTAATCTGACAATCATTGTAATAGTCAATAGCCTTCATCATTTCCTCTTTAGAGAAATCCGGCCACAGGGTATCTGTGAAATAAATCTCTGAATAGGTAGTCTGCCAGGGCAGGAAATTGGACAGACGATGGTTGCCGCCGGTGCGGATAACCAGGTCCACATCCGGTGTGCCGGCTGTATCCAGGAACTGTTCAAACGTTTCCTCGGTGAGTTCACCTTCAACCTGACCATTAGCCTTTGCTTCCTCATACTTCTTAACGGCACGAACAATCTCGTCGCGACCGCCATAGCTGATGGCGACCTGACAGATCAGGCTCTTGCAATGAGCGGTGCGTTCTTCTGTCTTGCGGACTGTCTCCATGTCTTCCGGTGTCAGACGGCTCTTGTCACCAACGATGATCATACGGATGTCACGTTCGATACAGGTATCCACTTCTTCGGTGAAGAAACGTTCCATCAGTTTGAAAATGTTAGAAACTTCTTCCTGAGAACGCTTCCAATTTTCTGTGGAAAATGCATAAACAGTCAGGTACTTGATACCTTCTTCCTGACACCATTTACAGGTATCGATAAATGCGTCAACGCCCTTCTCATGACCCTTCATAACAGAAGTGAACATGTGCTTTCTGGCCCAACGGCGGTTGCCGTCCATGATGACGCCTAAATGCTTGATCTGATTTGCCATGTATTTCTTATCCTTTTTTCTCTATATCCGATATCAAAATCCATATAGGCTGATATCAGTCTTTAACATTATTTCATCAAGGAACCCAGGATACCTCTGGCCAGTTTACGACCGGTGGCGCCACCGATGGAGCTGGCAGCTGAACCGATGAGGCGGTTAGCGATCCTCTCACGGTCACGGGCCTTGCGTTCCTTCTCTTTCTCCTAGCGGGCCTCTTCTTTTTCTTTAGCCTTGGCAAGTTCTCTCTCTAAACGTTCTTTTTCTTTAGCTTCGGCTTTGGCCTTGTCTTCCGCTGCCTTCTGAGCAGCTTTCTCTTCAGCTACACGGACCTTGGCCAGTTCAATACCCTCACGAGCACCTTCTGTAGCGATAGCCTTTACATCCTTGGCATCGGGACCATATTTGGCAGAACCCGGTGTCTGAAGACGGGGAGCTGAGGGATTGGCTGCGTAGTAGGCTTCTTCTCTGGATCTTTCCATAGAGGCGATCTGAGTGGCTACAGCCTGTGCTGCGGCCACGCCGGCAGAAGTAGCTGCCTGAGCCAGATGATTGGCCATATAAGCTTCATAAGCAGCGTTATAGGCGGCTTCCTTCATAGCAGCTCTGTTCTGATTCTCATCTCCTACCACGATATTGACCTGGGGTGCCGGTGATGTATAACCGGGTGCAGAATAGGTGGGAGCACTGTAAGGAGCAGGCTGTGCGCCGTATGCCGGTGCTGCAGGCTGAGGATTATAAGCGGGGGCTGCCGGTGCTGCACTCTGTGCGAAAGGATTGGCTGCCGGTGCTGTGTTCTGAGCAAAGGGATTGCCTGCCGGTGCAGCTGTCGGAGCCGGATCCGGGTTGTAAGCACCGGGAATATCAGCAGAGTAGGCCGGCATGGGATCGGGATTATAAGCTCCCGGAATATTTGCTGAATAAGCACCATCCGGATTATAAGCACCGGGAATGCTTGCATCATAGGCCGGAGATGCGGATACACGACCAGTCAGCAGTTCATAAGCAGACTCTCTGTCGTAGGACATATTGTACTTCTGGCCCATATCGCTGGTGGCGATCATGCCTGTCATAGTCACCTCATCCACCGGACCCATCAAACTCTGGGGCGGCAGGATAAAGGCACGTTCAACCATGCGGGGAGCACCCTTCTCATCCAGGAACTGAATAACGGCTTCGCCGGTACCGCAGGCCTGAATAGCTTCGGCAGTATCGAAAGCCGGATTGGGACGGAAAGTCTGAGCAGCTGTCCTGATGTTCTTAAGTTCAGCCGGTGAATAAGCTCGCAGAGCATGCTCGATACGGTTGCCAAGCTGAGACAGAAC
>JAGHUB010000058.1 GCA_018065025.1 Candidatus Equihabitans merdae | reverse complement strand
TTTCGATAATCTTTATGAAGACGGCTGCAGCGATAAGCTGATCACAACCCACCTCTGCTATCAGAGTCCGGAACTTCTGGAACGTCCCTAATATGCAACAGCTAACATGACAAAGTTCATGGCTCATATCATCAACTTCATGAATCATGACATCAGCCCCAGCCGGATTCGTTCTACAACACTTAAGATCAACGACATGATGAATACCAAAAATGCCTCAAATTGATCATTAAGCGTCAATAGCGAATTAAACACGAGCAAATATTATTGAAAGACAGTAACTGAAATTTTGGTTACTGTCTTTTTTTGTATATAAAGAAAGACTACTTCCCGAAGGAAATAGTCTTTCAATAATCTCATATGATATCTGACAGATTAGTCTTCATCACCTTCAAGCTGATCGGCACGAAGTTTGATCTGTTTTTCCTGAACATCAGCCGGAGCCTGTTCATAACGAGCGAATTCGAAGGAGAAATCACCTGAACCACCGGTCATGGAACGAAGTGTTGTGCCATAACCAAAGATTTCCATCTGCGGTACTTCAGCTTCGATAACAGTTGTGCCGCTCTTCCCCGGGTTCATACCAAGGACACGGCCTCTTCTCTTGTTAAGGTCACCCATAACATCACCGGTGTACTTATCAAGAACAACAACCTTCATGGAAACGATGGGCTCCAGAAGAACCGGACCGGCTTTCATGAAACCATCTTTGAAGGCCATATGTGTAGCGGTCTTGAAGGCCTGTTCAGAAGAGTCAACCGGATGATAAGAACCATCATACAGGTTAGCCTTAACACCAACTACCGGATATGCGGCCAGAGGTCCTTTAACAACGGATTCCTGCAGACCTTTTTCAACAGCAGGATAATAGTTCTTCGGAACTGTACCACCAACTACGGATACTTCGAATACGTAAGGCTTGGAGTTGTCGCCGCTGGGTTCGAACTTCATGCAAACATCACCGAACTGACCATGACCACCGGACTGCTTCTTATAACGACCGCGGACATCAGATGTCTTACGGATAGTTTCACGGAAGGCAACCTTGGGCTCGCAAAGTTCAACGTCAATCTTATAACGTTCTTTCAGCTTGGACATGATGATATCCAGGTGCTGTTCACCCATACCATAGACTAAGCTCTGACGGTTGTCGGAATCCTGAACGATCTTAAGGGTCTGGTCTTCAGCAGCGAGACGGCCAAGAGCCTGTGCGATCTTGTCTTCTTCACCCTTCTTAGTAGCTTTGTATCTCTTGTATGTGTAAGGTGTGGAGATGGGAGCCTTAGCAAACTGAACCGGTGTAGCCTTTGTGGAAAGAGTGTCACCTGTGTTGATGTCATTCAGTTTAGCAAGAGCACCGATATCACCGGCCTGAAGTTCAGAAACTTCCTGAGGTTTATTACCAACCAGGACATAAAGCTTACCAAGTCTCTGTTCTGTAGAGGTGGCAACATTGTAAAGAACGTCATCACCCTTAAGAGAACCGGATGTAACCTTGATCAGGCTGTACTTACCGATGAAGGGGTCA
>JAGHUB010000129.1 GCA_018065025.1 Candidatus Equihabitans merdae | reverse complement strand
TCATCAAATGTACCGCTGTAGGTATAGGCCTTCTTGTTGTCCAGTTCGATGACCTTGGAAACGATCTTGTTGAGGAAGTAACGGTCATGGGAGACCAGAAGGACAGCGCCTCTGTAATTCTGCAGATAGGTTTCCAGCCAGATGATGGCATTCAGATCCAGATGGTTTGTAGGTTCATCTAGGAAGAGCAGATCAGGGGCTGACAGGAGCAGACGCCCCATTGCCAGACGGGTACGCTGACCACCGGATAAGACGGAAGCTTTCTTGGTGAATTCGTCTTCTGTGAAGCCAAGACCCTTCAGGACACCAACGGCTTCACTTTTAAGCTGATAACCACCTTCACGTTCGAAACGTTCGGTCAGTCTGGCATAACGGGCCAGTTCCTGTTCAAGTTCCTCACCTTCCAGAGACTTCATCATCAGTTCTGAAGAGCGCATAGCCAGTTCAGTCTCTAGGACATGGGCTTTAACCGTCAGCAGTTCGTCCATGATGGAGCGATCGCTTTCGATAATGGGGTTCTGTGACAGGTAACCGATGGTGGCACCTTTTTCGAACACCACAAGACCGCTGTCAGCTTCTATCTCTGACAGAATAATGCGCAGGAGAGTGGTTTTGCCGGCACCATTGATGCCTACCAAAGCCGCTTTTTCATGGTTTTCCAGATGGAAAGACACATTTTCAAAAAGGCATTCTTCTCCGAAATATTTAGTGATCTGCTGAACGTCTAATATCATTTTTTCCTAAGCTCCTATAGTCCAACATTCTATCGGTAATAGGTGAAAAAGTCCAGTTGATGAAAGAGGGATAGCAAAATGATTTTTCCTTTGTTTTATTTGACAGAAAATTTTTAAGATTCTATAATACCTATGTTAATGGGAGAAATAGGCTGAGGAGAAAGCTATGGATAAAAAAATCTCGAAGGCTGTTATCTCAAGAATGCCCCGTTATTATCGTTATCTGGGCGCCTTGATGCAGAACGGTATCGAAAGAATCTCATCCAAAGATTTATCTGAAAGAATGAACATCACCGCCTCTCAGATCAGACAGGATCTGAATAATTTTGGTGGTTTTGGACAGCAGGGTTATGGTTATAACGTTGCTATGCTTCATGACGAAATCGGTAAGATTCTTGGCATTGACAATACACAGAACGTCATCATCGTCGGTGTTGGTAATATCGGTCATGCTCTGGCACGTTTTCTGGTTCCGGATATCAATGGCTTCCATCTGTGCGGCCTCTTCGATGCCAATCCGGCTTTGAAGGGCATGGAGATCTCCGGTATCAAAGTTCAATCCATGGACGAATTTGCAGCATTTACTAAAGAGAATCAGGTTGATATCGCTATTCTGACCGTTCCTCATGATGATGCTAAGGATGTAGCTGAAGAGATCGTGGCCAATGGCATCAACGCCATCTGGAATTTCGCTTTGATCGATCTGAATCTCAGCAAGAAGGATGTTGTTATTGAGAATGTTCATCTGGTGGAAAGCCTGATGAGATTATCATACAATCGTAATAATCAATAAACGATCATAAGGCAGCGGAGGCGCTGCCTTTTATGTATATTCCCCGAAGAGGTTAGTTATATGAAACCGGTCTTAACTGCTTCAGAGATGAAACAATGGGATATGAATACTATTAATGATATTGGTATCCCTTCTATGGTTCTCATGGAGAGAGCTTCATTGGCCATCGCTGCCAAGTGTGCTGAGAAATGTCAGGATGACAAAGAGCATAAACGCATCCTTGCCGTCTGCGGCAGCGGCAATAACGGCGGTGACGGTGCCTGCGCAGCCAGGATCCTGCATATGTGGGGATATCA
>JAGHUB010000172.1 GCA_018065025.1 Candidatus Equihabitans merdae | reverse complement strand
GTTGTTACAGGCGTTATGAGTTTCGAAGAGATGGATGCCATGATGTACAAGATCGAAGGCGAAGATCTCTACCTCATCGGTACTTCCGAACACAGCATGATTGGTAAATTCATCGACCAGATCGTTCCGGAAGAACAGTTGCCCATCACATTAACCAGCTATTCACCCTGCTTCCGTAAGGAAAAAGGTGCTCACGGCATCGAAGAACGCGGTGTCTATCGTATCCACCAGTTCGAAAAGCAGGAAATGATCGTTGTCTGCCGTCCGGAAGAAAGCCCGGTCTGGTTTGACAAGCTGTGGAAGAATACTGTTGATCTCTTCCGCACACTGGATATCCCGGTTCGTACCCTGGAATGCTGCTCCGGTGACCTGGCTGACCTGAAGGTTCGCTCCATCGATGTTGAAGCCTGGTCTCCGCGTCAGAAGAAGTACTTCGAAGTCGGTTCCTGCTCTAACCTGGGTGATGCTCAGGCCAGACGTCTGAAGATCCGTGTCAATGGCGAAGATGGCAAGAAATATCTTGCTCATACCCTCAACAACACCGTTGTTGCTCCGCCCCGTATGCTGATTGCTTTCTTCGAAAACAATCTGCAGGCCGACGGCACAGTATCCATTCCGGAAGCTCTTCGTCCTTACATGGGCGGCAAGGACAAACTTGTTCCGTCCGCAAAATAATCAAAAAATCGCATATATCCTGGGTTTGAGCTATTTCAGGATATAGAAACGAGGTTACATGCACGCTTATTTACCGGCTATCGGTTTTTCATCAATAAAATCAAATAGAGCCGTGGAATACATTGCCGAGGAAGTAGTCGAACGCTACACCAAGAAAAGTGTATTTCACAGTGAAGATGGTCGCCTGATGGCAGAATATTCCAAGTTATTCGCCAAAAATGCCGGTGTTACCGTGTGTGGTGAGCTGGATGAGGAAGGGGAATTCCATCCTGACTATGTGTATCCCTTCTACAAGGGATACCAGGTCACATCCAACGAAGAAGTGTCCATTGAGGAACAGACCGGCAAGGATGCCTATTCCGGTGCATTTGACGATGTCCGAATCGGTATCACCATCATCTTCTATATGACAAATATGCCGGAATACCTGCAGCTGAAAGAAAGTAAGCTGCTGAAGCCCGGAAAGAATAAGGTAATCTTGTCAGGTCTGGCCATGGATGGCACCATTTTGCTGCCGGTCCGTCGTACCAAGGCCATGGAAGCCATCCGCCGTCAGGAAGATCAGAAGCGAGTCAGCCTTATGAATGCGGCCAGAGATGGTGATGAAGAAGCCATCGAAAGCCTGACCATGCAGGATATGGACATCTATTCACACCTGTCCGAGCGACTTGTCCGGGAAGATATCCTGAGTATCGTGGAATCCTATCTCATGCCCTGCGGCGTGGAGTGCGATCAGTACAATATTCTGCGATATATTCGGCGCGTAGAGGTTGCAAAAAATATCGTCACCGGCGATAAGCTTTACGATATGCTGGTAGTATGCAATGACATGATTTTCAACATCTGCGTTAATACCAAAGATGTTATGGGTGAGCCTGAAGTTGGTCGCCGTTTCAAAGGACGTATCTGGCTTCAGGGTGAAATCGCTTTCAGCGGTAGAAAATGGAGTCTGCTATGAGTGTACGTCTCAACGAAGATGAAAAAATCGTAGCTAAGGTAAAAGAAGGTCTTAAACAGAAA
>JAGHUB010000367.1 GCA_018065025.1 Candidatus Equihabitans merdae | reverse complement strand
GTCTTGGCAGATTCAATGGGGTCCACATCCAGACCATAGATATGACCTTCACCCTTCAGGCACTCCAGCATAGCCTTGGTATGACCGCCGTAACCAAGAGTGGCATCCAGACCTTGCTGGCCGGGTTTGATCTGAAGGAAGTCCAGAATCTCCTGCACCATGATAGAGATGTGCATGCCGGCGGGGGTACTGCCCTTTTCAATAACGTGGGCTACTGTGTCGGCATATTTTTCAGGATTCTGTTCCTTATATTTTTCCTCGAACTTGCGGGGATATTTTCCGGCATAATGGACACGGCGTTTATGAACTTTCGGTTCATTTTCCAAAGACATTATGCATTCTCCTCGGCAACCGGAGCTTCAGGCATGGTGAAATTCTGTGATGTGTAATCAACGAAAGGCACATCGCTCTTGCTTGCCTTGTTGAGCTTGATCATAACCAGGATGTCCATGATGACGACAAATGCAAACCAGATGTAGATCAGGAGATCGTTTTCGGACATCAGGCAGAAATCATAGAAGCCATGAATCAGAATGGGAACCAGCAAGGCTTTCAGACGGTTGCTACGATAACCCTTGGTGTCGCCGTGAACCTGGCAAAGCTTAGCGGCACCAAGATAGATACCCATGTATACACCAAATGTGGCATGACCCGGAATGGATGTCAGGGCACGCATGATAGCAGTGGAGATGCCGCCATCCATGACGTAGAGGACATTTTCGATACCGGCAAAGCCCAAAGAAGCGAATACGCAGTAAACAACAGCATCAAAGCGATAGTTGAAGTCCGGCTTCTTCCAGATAGCCAGTCTGACGGCAGTGTATTTAACCAACTCTTCCATCAGAGCTGCGGAGAAAAAGGCTTCCAGGAAAGCATAGACGATGGTGTAGGGAAGGATCGATGTAACAATGCCGATACCCACGCCCATGATCAATTCAAGAATAAGAGCCGGAATAGCAGAAATAACGCCAAATAATAATGTCTTCAGCAGAAGCTTGGCCGGTTCTTTTTCGATCTTATCCAGATGATAGACATAAGCAAGCAGGATAACAACCGGAAGTAAGGCCAGATAGATTAAAAGTCTCATAGATTTCCTCCTAAAAAAACAAAAACTAACATGTCTATTTTTGCATTTTTTAAAGCAAGAATCTATCATTATTTTCACCAAAAGGTATAATAATTAAACGCCTTTGCATAAAATGCAAAATACTACTCTCCTGTTAATACAGAGGAACCTGAATATGAACAGCAAGCTGCCGTCTGCTTTAAAAGAATATCGCGACACCATTATCATCGCTTTGATCTGCATCCCCCTTGGTGCAGTCATCGGTGCCATTGACGCCGTCTTTGGTCGGGTCCTGTTAGCCATCACTGCTTTCCGCGGTGAACACATCTACCTGCTGATTCCCTTCCTGGCTCTGGCCGGTGCCTTGATCGTCTTCTGCTACAGCCGATACGGCAAGGGTTCTGACAAGGGCATGGGACTGATCTTCGC
>JAGHUB010000280.1 GCA_018065025.1 Candidatus Equihabitans merdae | reverse complement strand
CCTGTGCAGCAGTTGATCACGCCTGTGATCTCATCCTGAACGGATGAAGCTGCAATCTGAGCGGCCAGTTCCTGAACGGAGATAAAGTCAAACTTGTTCTTGCCGGATGTGAAGGGGAAAGTCTTGCGACCTTCCTGTGCGGCCTGCAGGATCTTAGTGAATACCGACTGATTCTTCAGATCGTCACCAAGGATGTAGTAGGCACGCAGCCATTTAAGGTTCACATCGTTCTTCTTGGCCATGGGGAAGACCAGCTCCCTAAGGGCATTCTTACCGACACCATAAGGTGTGACAGGATGTGTTTCACTGTCCGGTTTGATAGCGCCTTCAAAGTAGCCGACTTCGTGAGCGGAGCTCATGACTGTCAGGTTCTTCAGACCACCTTCGATCATGTGTTTAAGGAAGAGATAATGACCCGGCAGATCTGTGATGTGACTGTCATGATAATGATTAAAGCCGTTACGCCATGCCAGGTGAACCAAAGCATCAGGCTTGCCCAACTGCTCGTAGATATCTTCATCACCTGAGAAGATCGGTGCTTCTGCGATAGTCACACGTTCATCCATGCCTTCGCAATTGAGGTCCGAAGCAATGACTTCGGCACCTCTTTCAAGAAGAGCGCTGACTACATGGCGGCCAATGTAACCATTGGCACCGGTTACTAATACTTTCATAGAGTGTGTATCCCCCGTCCTTAATTAAAGACCTTCTGCCACATCTTTAAGATACTGGCCATAAGCAGTCTTCATCAGCGGCTCAGCCAGCTTCAGAAGCTGTTCTCTGTCAATAAAGCCTCTCTTGTAAGCGATTTCTTCGATACAGGAGATGTACAGGCCCTGACGTTTCTGGAAGGCTGCAACGAAGTCAGCAGCATCCAGCAGCATATCGTGGTTACCTGTATCCAACCAGGCAAAACCTCTGCCCAGAGTCTCTACATAGAGCTTGCCGCGATCCAGGTATTCGTTGTTAACAGTTGTGATTTCGATCTCACCACGGGCTGAGGGCTTAACGTTCTTGGCGATCTCTACGACATCGTTGTCATAGAAGTACAGACCCGGAACAGCGTAGTTGGACTTGGGATTGGCCGGTTTTTCTTCGATGGAGATAGCCTTGCCGTTTTCATCGAATTCAACAACACCGTATTCTCTGGGATCTTTGACATAGTAACCAAAGATGGTAGCGCCTTCTTTTCTGGCAGCTGCGTTCTGCAGAACCTTGGAGAAGCTCTGACCGTAGAAAATGTTGTCACCCAGAACCAGAGCAACAGAATCTGTGCCGATGAAATCTTCACCGATGATGAAGGCATCAGCCAGACCTCTCGGTACTTCCTGTACACGATAGGTGAAGGACATACCCAGCTGTTCACCGCTGCCAAGAAGATCTTCGAATACCGGCAGATCTCTGGGTGTAGAGATGATCAGAACTTCGCGGATGCCTGCCAGCATCAGAGTGGAAAGCGGATAATAAATCATGGGCTTGTCATAAACCGGCATGATCTGTTTGCTGATTGCTTTTGTTAACGGATAAAGACGTGTACCTGCACCACCTGCAAGAATAATACCCTTCATAGTTTTCTCTCCTTGTTGTCTTCAGCCACCTGAAAAATGGCCATTTTCTTCAACTTTTTGTTCAAAAAAACTCTTGTATAAAAACGCCGTAAAGGCTCGTCCTCACGACGAGCCAATTACTTTAGCGATTTGCATACATATCTTCGTAATAAGACTGATAGTTACCGGATGTGATGTGTTCCATCCAATCTTCATGTTCGAAGTACCACTTAATGGTCTTCTTAATACCTTCTTCGAAGCAGGTTTCCGGATACCAGCCTACAGCAGCCTTGATCTTGTCCGGTGCGATAGCATAACGGCGGTCATGGCCCTTACGGTCTGTAACATAAGTGATCAGCTTCTCAGATACCAGTTCTTTTCTGGGATCGCCATCCGGCAGCATCTCCTGCAGAGTATCCAGGATGATGTGGATGATCTGAATGTTCTGTCTTTCGTTGTGACCACCGATGTTGTAGGTCTCACCCAGAACACCATTTTCCTGAACCAGGTCGATGCCCTTAGCATGATCTTCAACATAGAGCCAGTCACGGATGTTCTTACCATCACCATAAACCGGCAGGTTCTTGCCGTGCAGAGCATTGTTGATGACCAGGGGGATCAGTTTTTCCGGGAACTGATAGGGGCCATAGTTATTGCTGCAGTTTGTGATGTTGGCCGGGAACTTGTAAGTATCGATGTAAGACTTTACCAGGAAGTCTGAGGAAGCCTTACTGGCTGAGTAGGGGCTATGGGGATCATAGGGAGTTGTCTCATAGAAATAATCTGTGAGATTGTCCAGAGAACCATAAACTTCGTCAGTTGATACGTGAAGGAACTTCTTGCCTTCTTTGAATGTGCCGTCTTCCTGTTCCCAGGCGTTCTTGGCAGCATTCAGCATGTTCAGTGTACCCAGAACGTTTGTCTTAACGAAAACATCCGGGTTCTTGATGCTTCTGTCAACATGGCTTTCAGCAGCGAAATGTACAACGCGGTCTACATCGTTATTTTCGAAGATCTCGTTGATAGCATCGGCATCGCAGATGTCAGCCTTGACGAATGTGTAGTTAGGATAATCTTCTACGTCTTTCAGATTCTCCAGATTACCGGCATATGTGAGCTTATCCACGTTGATGATGCGGATCTCATCGCCGTACTTCTTGAACATGTAGTGAATATAGTTGGATCCAATAAAGCCGGCACCGCCGGTGACCACATAGGTTCTCATTTTTGTCCTCCGTTTTTTAGCACATATTTGCGTGCATTTTTCTCTTACCATTTAAAGTACTGAGCTCCGTTTATCTTTGGGCACAGACTTTTATAGATTATACCAAAAACCTCATTAAGTGGCAAGAA
>JAGHUB010000354.1 GCA_018065025.1 Candidatus Equihabitans merdae | reverse complement strand
AAAGTCCACATTTTCCTGCCGGAAAATAAAGAGAAGGACAAGGCCAAGTCGGATAAGCCCTTTGCCATCGGGGCAAGGAAGGACAATGCTTAAGAAAAAGGTCATAAAATAGCTGACAAATTGTACTGAATTAAGAAAGACCATCTCTCATGAAAATGAAAGATGGTCTTGTTTTTTATTCTCAGAAAGCGATCAAACCAACCACAGCTGAGATGCCGATGAAGATAATGGGATGCCATTTCTTTGTCTTTGGTACAAACTGGATGAAGACCAGCAGAATGATAAAGAAGAGGACAGCCCTGTAATTGAGGAAGTCCAGGATCCCGGCGTATTCAGGATTCAACAGCGTGGTTTGTGCTACGCTGAGGCCTGCACACAGAACCATGGCTACAGAAATAGCACGCAGGACTTTGAAGATGGCCTTGACAAAATGATTGTCAGCGAAGGTCTTCAGAAGTGTTGCGATGATCAGGATAATGACCAGTGAGGGGGCGACGAGGCCCAATGTGGCGATGACACCGCCGGGGATGCCCCCTACGGTGAAGCCTACATATGTGGCTGTGTTGACACCGATGGGACCCGGAGTGGATTCAGCTACGGCCACCATATTGGCCAGCATAGCATCTGTGAACCAACCGGTCTTGTGTCCCAGATCAGACAGGAAGGGCAGGGTAGCCAGGCCGCCGCCTACGGCGAAGAGACCGGTCTTGAAGAACTCCCAGAAGAGACGAAGATAGATCATGATTTCACCGCCTTTCTTGAGTTGATGAGCTCATAAATCACACCGATGACGATGCCGCAGACCACCAGGATTACCGGAGAAGCGTCCAATATCAGGACTGCCAGAACAGCCAGCAGGAAGATGATGAAAGACATGGCACCTTTGATAGCACTCTTCCAAAGCTTGACGATGGCATTGAGGATCAGGACACAGACGCAGATACGGATACCGTTAAAGGCCTTCTGAACATAGATATTATCGGCAAAATGAGAAATCAAGCCGGCTAAAAGAGTGATAATGATCAGTGAGGGAAATACCACGCCCAGGGTGGCAGCGATACCGCCTAAAATGCCTCGCTCTTTGTGGCCGATAAAGGTGGCTGTGTTGACAGCGATGACACCGGGGGTTGACTGACCGATGGCGAAATAGTTGGTAAGGTCTTCATTAGTAGCCCAATGATTGTTTTCTACGATCTCACGCTGAAGGATGGGCAGCATGGCATAACCGCCGCCGAAAGTCATAACGCCTACCTTTGCAAAGGCAAGAAAGAGCTTCAGCAGAGATGTTTTCTCTTGTTTTTCCATAGCAAGGTGCTCCTTTCCACACCGAGAAGACATTATAACATAAGTGTTGAAGGTGTACTTAACGAATTAGTTGGAGTTAGGTTATCTTCCTAAAAGATTCATAAAGATAAGGGGGCAATTCTTGTCTTGCATCATAGGATGGGGTATATTATTTGGTGTCTGAGATAAGGTTGGCCTGCCGTTTTAAAGGGTTTGGGCCGGTATGATATGGGATATCTCAGCATTACATTGAAGATAAGACTTTGTTAATATAGAGGCTTTATATGAGAAGATTTCTTGAGCGAATGATGGCGGGCCGTTACGGCGCCGACAGCCTGAATCGTTTTTTAAATATTGTTATTTTAGTATTATTGATTCTGTCTTTGGTACTTCAGCGCAGATTGTTATATCTGATCGCTTTGATCCTTGTATTTTATACACTGTTTCGTTCCATGTCCCGCAATATTTATGCCAGACGTGCTGAGGATGATCGTTTCCAGCACCTGATCGGTCGTTTCAG
>JAGHUB010000405.1 GCA_018065025.1 Candidatus Equihabitans merdae | reverse complement strand
CCCCCCATCGTCCTGTATTTCCTGGCTGCAACCAGCACCAAAGAAGAGTATTTGGGTTCATCTCAGGCCTACTTCCTCTTGATCAACTTCTACAGTATCGGTGTTCGTATCTACGCTCATCAGATGAATCTTGGTATGATTCCCTTTATCCTGGTAGGCGCGGTAGCTCTTTACATCGGCACCTATTTTGGCGGCAAAGTGGTCAATCGCATTGATGTCAAGACCATGAAGCGCATCGCTTATATTCTGGTAGGCATCTCAGGTGCTATTACTTTCTTTACAAGTCTTTGATGAAAAGATATACAAATTATTGATGAAAAACTTTCACCAACATTTAGGTTTTGAGTGAATTAAATTCAAAATAAAGGGTTGACAACCCTTCTCAATTATTGTAAATTCAATCCATATTTTTTTAAAAATATTCGGAAGACAAAGGCGTCTATAGGCGGCTCACAAACAGAGCTGACCTATAGGCGCCTTCACCATTTTTATCGGGAAAATACAGAAGAATCGAGGGAAACAATATGTGTTCAATCATGGGTTGGTGCAGCGGCACAGCAGACCGCACTTTATTTGAGAAAGGCTTTCAGGAGACAGTCTCCAGAGGTCCTGATGACAGTCGGATCCTGGATACAGGAAATGGCCTGTTAGGTTTCCACCGTCTGGCTATCATGGGCCTGACACCGGAAGGCATGCAGCCCTTCACACTGGGTGACAGCGCTGTGATCTGCAATGGTGAAATCTATGGATTTGAACCCATTAAAGAAGAACTGGAAAAAGACTACACATTCCAGAGCGAATCCGATTGCGAGATCCTGCTTCCCCTCTATGAGAAGTACGGTACAGACATGTTCGATATGCTGGATGCCGAGTATGCTTTGATTATCTACGACGGCAAGACAGGTACATTCGTAGCCGCTCGTGATCCCATCGGTATCCGTCCTCTTTTCTACGGTTATGATTCAGAAGGCGGCATCGTCTTCGCCAGCGAAGCCAAGAACCTGATGCCCATCTGCGACAGAATCAAACCCTTCCCGCCCGGTCATTATTACAAAGACGGTCAGTTCGTATGCTATCGCGACATTACAGCCGTTGACCAGGTTATTAGCGATGATCTGGAAACAGTTTGTGGACAGATCCATGACAAGCTGGTAGCCGGTGTGGAAAAACGTCTTATCGCCGATGCCAAGGTTGGCTTCCTTCTTTCAGGTGGTCTGGACAGCTCACTGGTATGTGCCATCGCCGCCAGAGAAAGCGACAAGCCCATTAAGACATTTGCCATCGGTATGGAAAAAGATGCTATCGACCTTAAGTATGCCAAGCAGGTAGCTGATTTCATCGGCAGTGATCATCAGGAGATCATCATTGATACTCAGATGGTTCTGGATGCTCTTCGTGATGTTATTCATTACCTTGGCACTTACGATATCACCACTATTCGAGCCAGCATGGGTATGTACCTGATCTGCAAGGCTATCCATGAACAGACAGACATCCGTGTTCTGCTGACAGGTGAGATTTCCGACGAATTGTTCGGTTACAAATATACCGATTTTGCTCCGGATGCTGCCGCATTCCAGCAGGAATCCGTTAAGAGAATTTCTGAGCTTCATATGTATGACGTTCTTCGTGCAGACCGCTGCATCTCCGTCAACTCCCTGGAAGCCCGCGTTCCCTTCGGCGATCTGGATTTCGTCAAATACGTCATGGCCATCGATCCGGCTATGAAGATGAATGTCTACAACAAGGGTAAATATCTGCTGAGACATGCATTTGAAGGCCAGGGTTACCTGCCCGATGAGATCCTGTGGCGTGAGAAAGCCGCATTTTCCGATGCTGTAGGCCACTCACTGGTAGACGACCTGAAGGCTTATGCCGAGGAATTCTACACAGAAGAAGCCTATGAAGAATTACGCGGAAAATATTCCTTCGC
>JAGHUB010000179.1 GCA_018065025.1 Candidatus Equihabitans merdae | reverse complement strand
CTTGGGGTTCCCCGGATGTTTTGGTTGGGGGGGTAGTGAGTTTAATTTTTTACTGTGTTACCCCGCGACTTGCTTTCAACACGCCTGTGCGGGGTAGAGAGCCTGGCTTTTGCCCACAGCACCCCGCCACCACAGTGGTGTGGGGTAGGGAATCAAAAATTTGCCTGTGGCACCCCGCAGCGTTTATTCCGCGGGGTAAAGAGCCGGATATTTCTCTGTGTTGCCCCGCGGCTTGACAAACTCAGAACTGTGTGTTTAACTGTACTAGTACAAATAATACAGTTAGTACAGCAGTAATACAGTAATCTGTCAATGTGAAAAGGATCCCCACATGATTCAGTTAAACTATCGCGATTCAAAGCCTATCTACGAGCAGATCAAAGACGGCCTGCGCCGTCTGATGATCACCGGCGTTATGCAGCCCGGTGAGAAGCTGCCGTCAGTCCGCGAGATGGCAAGTTCCCTCTCCATCAACCCCAACACCATCCAGCGTGCTTACCGGGAACTGGAGGCGGAAGGTTACACCTATTCCGTCGCCGGCAAAGGTTCATTTGTGTCCGGCAAGCAGGATATTTCCGATGGACGGACGGCAGAGCTTCTTAAGAAGTTTGATGAAGTAGCCAGAGAATTGATGTACGTCAACGAAACCGCCGCTTCATTGGCCAAAAGATTAGCCGATATTGAAAGTAATTTGTAAAGAGCTTGAAAGAAAGCAATCAAAACCATCCAAGAAATGATTCAAGGAGTAAATAACATGATTGAACTTAAAGCAGTATCTAAATCCTTCGGGGATTTCAAGGCACTGAATGAGTTATCCATGCATGTGGAAAAGGGCAGTGTCTACGGACTTGTTGGCCCCAATGGTGCCGGCAAGACCACAGCACTTCGTCATATTACAGGTGTCTACAGACAAGACCAGGGTCAGGTCCTGATCGGCGGCGATGTGGTTTATGAACATCCCGAAGTTAAGCAGCGCTTCGTCTTCATCCCGGACGACATTTTCTATTTTGTCCATGCCAATCTGAAAGATATGAAGCGCTATTATCAGGGCATTTATCCGGATTTTTCAGAAGAAGTTTATGACAAGATTCGTGGCTGTTTCCCGGACATCAAGGAAAATAAAGCCATGCGTTCCTTGTCCCGTGGCATGCAGAAGCAGGCCGCTATTTTGCTGGCACTGGCCTGCCGCCCGGAGATTCTTATCATGGATGAGCCGGTGGACGGTCTGGATCCCGTCATGCGTCACCAGATCTGGAGCCTCATCATGAATGATGTGACAGAACGAACCATGACTGTGTTGGTATCTTCTCATAACCTTCGTGAGCTGGAAGACGTCTGCGATCACGTGGGCATCATGCACCACGGCAAGATTGTGTTAGAACAGTCCCTGGAATCCCTTCAGGATAATATCAGTAAGGTTCAGCTGGCATTTGCCGAGGACAAAGAGCCTGATCTGACAGGCCTTGATGTATTGGCCCACAACATTACCGGTCGGGTTCATACCATTATCATTCGTGCCGGTCAGGATAAAATCAGAACATGTCTGGCATGTCAGAATCCTGTCATTTTGGATATGCTGCCTTTGACTTTGGAAGAAGTCTTTATCTATGAGATGGGAGGTGACGATTATGCCGTCAAGCAGATCCTGTTTTAATAAAGCTATCTACAAGCAGCACCTGAGAAATAACTGGTGGCTGGCCGCCTGCCTTCAGGCCATCCTTCTGCTGATTGAGCCATTTACTTATTTTCTTGGCACACGCTATTCACCGGATGCCCTGGTCAATCCAAATGACGTATCTGAAGCCACCGTGCACTTAATTGATTTTCTCAATAGTGCCATGCTGATCTTTGTGGCAGCCATAGCCATCGCGGCCACCGTGGTAGTCTTTTCTTATCTTAATAGTCAGCGCAGCGCCTTGATGATCCATACATTTCCTGTGACCAGGAAGAGCCTCTTCTTGTCATCCGCCGCAGCTGTTTTCACTCTGGAAATAGTGCCCTTCGCCATTACGGCCATTCTCATGGCCGGGGCAGCGGCCCTTCGAGGAGCGGAGGCTATCTGGGTAGGAGCCTGGTTCCTGCAAATGTTGGCAGCCATCATTTTCTTTACTTCGCTGGCTATGGTCACCGTCATGACCACATCACAGACCTGGACCGCATTTGTCTTCTACGGCATTTACAACTTCATGGTCATGGCCATCAGCATGCTGGTCTGTCTGCTTGGGGAAGTGCTATGTTTTGGCATCACCTCCGATCTGGGTTTTGTAGATAATGGCCTGACGCCTCTGGTCTTCATGCTGAGCCACACCGGACTCAATATTAAGGTGGACAATCTGTCGGCAAATGCTAACCGCACTTATGTAGCATTTGACGGGGCCGGTATTCTGGCCATCTACGTACTTGTGGCTATTTTCCTCATGGCATTGGCCTATGGTCTCTACAGTCGTCGGCAAATGGAGCAGACCGGTGACTTTATCACCGTGCCGATTCTGAAGCCCATTTTCCGCATGTGCATGTCATTTTTCGTATCCACAGCGGTGGCTATTTTCATCATCAGCGTATCCGGGGATAATGCTAATCGCCTGACTCGCCGTAATTATCTGATCATGTTGCTGGTGCTGCTGATCGTGGGCTTCCTGGTTTATATCGTGTCCCAGATGCTCATCGATAAGAGCGTTCATGTTTTCAACAAGGGCTTCTTCAGAGGCTGGGGCTTGTTCACCGTCATCGCCATCCTTATGGTGTCCGGCATTTATTTTGACCTCTTTGGCATGGTCAAGAAGATTCCGGCAGCGGAGGATATTCAATCGGCTTCCATTCGTGATGACGGATTCGCGCTGGCCACCAAGCCTGAGGAAATCCAGCTGGTTCGTGCCGCCCATCAGGCCATCCTGGATAATAAAAATGAGCTGCAGAATAATCCACGGGTGGAGTATTATCGTCAGGTTTATATCGAGTACACCCTGAAAGACGGGACAGAAATGAGCCGCAGTTACCCTGTGGACATGTCTTATGTGACACCTGACCTGCCGGAGCTTGATGCCGCTATCAGTGCAGCAGCGGAAAATGCTGAGATGAATCTGAAGGGTGAGCTGACTGAAAATTATCAGGATCTTATTGTGGATCGGGTTTATGTTCAGGGCCAGACTCGAAATGAAATTCGCTATTATGACGCCGCTTTGAAGGATCCCGAAATGGCAGAGGCTTTGGCTGAAGATGAGGAAATGGCAGCCCTTCTGGAGGAGGCAGAGCCCATCGAAGTGGAATGGAATTCTAAAAGCGTAGAGATGTCGCTTACTTCTTCTCAGGCTGCTGACTTGTATGCAGCGGTTCTCCAAGATGCCAAAGAGGGCAATCTCTACGGCGAAAAATACTGGGCTTACGCTCGCAAGAAGATTGGAGATTCTTTGCTGGCCGATGACGCTGCTTATGAGGACATGCTTCCTCGCATTGAGATTGACTTCAAGAGTATCCCTCAGTACAGCGACAACGGCATCAGATATATGCGTAATCCCATCCTGAGCTTCTGGTACACACCGGAACTGGCTAACACACGGGCGTGTCTGGAGAAGATGGGCTATGATCCGGCGAAAATGATAGAAGGAGCGGATTAAGTTTATAGTTTGCACAC
>JAGHUB010000262.1 GCA_018065025.1 Candidatus Equihabitans merdae | reverse complement strand
ATCCAGATAGCTGCTTCTCAGATGCTTAGTGAACTTGGCAATGAGGTTTCTGGCTTCTTCCGGATCGAACATGCAGAGGCCGTCAATGGAGGCTAGCGTGTTATAGATGAAATGGGGATTCATCTGCAGGCGCAGAGCATTTAACTCACTCTTCACCAGCTCAGTTTCCTTGGCGGCAAGCTGCTGCTCTGTTTCCAGAGAAATGACGATGTAGATAAGTACCGCCAGAACGATATTTGCAATGTAATGGATGGTGGTCTGATAGGCTGCATCCAGGTAGCCGAAGACAAACTGGGACAGGATAAATGTGGTGTGAATGACATTTTCCCTGGTGGATGCCTTCTTCCAATTCCTGACAACGATGACAAAACAGGCTACAAGGAGCGGAAATACCATGATGCCGGTAGCACTGGCATAGGGGCCGTTGGCGTACTTATTATTTTCATTTACATAGTAGAACCAGCCCGTCCAGGCAGAGGATATATAGCCCAGGCAGATGACGATCAGGTAAATAAACAGATACTTCAGCGTTCGCTCATGGAACTTAAGACCATAGCGCTCACTGTAGTGATTCTGAAGGTAGGCATAGAAACCGAAGATGGCACCGGCCGTCAGCATATAGGACAGGATGCTCATGGTCAGCATAAATGGCACCAGGGTTTTATTTCCCGTGGTCAGGTAGGCCACCAAGTCCGTCCATATAGCCAGAGCATTTGTCCCAATGAAGAACTTATAATAATAGATCTCTTTGGACTGGCCTTTCTTCATGCCCATGGCTACATAAAGCAGGAGCATCATGCAGGCACTGGTGAACTCGATACCGAAGTTCAAGCCCCCCAGCTGTTCAGTAAAAATATGCAAGTTCATAGCAGAATCCTCATTTTTTGATCGCTGTTTCTATTGTATGCAATAGAGGGAGGAAATTCAAATGCTATGTCAGCATGCGTGTAGGAGCAGTCTCTCTCAGTCTGCATTGTACTTTTTACATACTTCTTCAAGCTTCTTGAAGTCCACGCACCTACCCTTATAGATTTAATCTTTCCATTATTTTGATGTTGTTGTACGACACGGCCCCAATCAAAAATCAGGGGTTATACACCAAAAGAAAATGGCTGTGTGAATAATCACACAGCCATTACCTGTCATTTCCCAATAAGCGAAATAACGCTTTTATCGTTTCCACTTAACGGCAGGACTCTCCGATTGGCTGTGATTATACCATGCTTGTTGGGGTTGTCAAGAAACTTAGTTTACTTTCAGTTCTACGTTTGTCCCTGACCCGGCGACCGGTCGTGATAAAACTGGGACTGAAAAATGCCGGAGCATTTATGAATGATTATTTCATATCTTTCAGGAACGCCTTGTAGCCTTTATAGGTCTCATACAGGTCGGCTTTGGAAATGGCTTCCCAGGGGGCATGCAT
>JAGHUB010000025.1 GCA_018065025.1 Candidatus Equihabitans merdae | reverse complement strand
AAGTTACACAAAGGATTTATGCCTGATCCTTAAGCAGCTGCACACAGCTATTCCCGCCATCGTACATCGGGACATCAAGCCTTCCAATGTCATTATCACCAGCTATAACCGGGCAGTCCTGTTGGACTTCAACGCCGCTAAATACTACACCCCATCCTCCAGCGAAGATACCGTCTTGCTGGGGACACAAGGTTATGCTGCCCCTGAGCAATATGGTTTTGGCGCTTCATCTCCCCAGACAGATATCTATTCCCTGGGAATCATGCTGCGGGAAATGTCTGCCGCCGTCACGCCTTCCACCCACATCTTTGATGCCATCATTGAAAAATGTACTCAATTAAGGCCATCTGAGCGCTTTGGAGATGTGACAGAACTTGAAAACGCCCTGGCGTCTCTTGCCAAAAAGGCACCAAAAAAGCAGTATATGAATGTCCTTCGCAAATACGCTCTACCCGGTTTCAGAACAGCAAAGCCCTGGAAGATGCTAATAGCCGTTCCGGTCTACCTCTTTATCCTCTGGCTGTGTCTGACCTTAGAAGTCAAGAATACCTACGGATTTGCCCTATGGGCTGAGCGGCTCATCACACTGCTTATGATGCTCTTCCTGATATTCGGCACATTCAACTATATGGATGTACAGCAAGCGATTCCCTTGTGCCAGCACAAAAAGCAACTTGTGCGTATCCTTGGCATCATCTTACTTGATCTGGCAGTGATTATGGGATTATTCGTGATTCTGCTTTTTATCGTAAGCTTCATAGCTCCTGCCCTGCCATTATAACAATACCCAAACCTATGCATTGCCACCTATTTGGTGGCAATTTTTCTATATTTTGCACTGTTTTGCAAGAAAAGAATAAGAGCAACGGCACCAACCGCTGCTCTTATTTATAAAAGGGAAAAAAAGATTTGTCCGGAAAAGGCTTAGAATGATGTCCAGCCGCCATCGACGGCAATGATCTGACCTGTGATGAAAGCGGAATCATCGCTGGCAAGGAAGACAGCCAGGTTGGCAATGTCAGAGCCTTCGCCTACGCCCGGCATCAGAGCCTGAACGCCCTTGATTCTTGTGAAGCCGTCAATATTGGGCATGCCCATGGTTGCGCTGATTTCTGTATTAATACCGCCGGGAGCAATAGCATTGCAGCGGATCTTTTCATTGCGGTATACGAAAGCTGTGTGGCGAACGATGGCATTAACAGCAGCCTTGGAAGCACCATATACAACACCTGCGGCCTGATGAGAACCACCAACTGAAGAAGTAGTGATGATATTGCCGCCATTTCCCTGTTCCAGGAATACATTGACAGCCTTGCGCATAGCATAGAGAGGGCCGGCAACATTAATATTCATAACATAGTCATATTTTTCGTTAGTATAATTGGCAACAGTAGCCATGTCGTCCATAACACCGGCATTGTTGACCAGTACATCCAGCTTGCCGAACTTCTCAACGGCCAAATCGATCATAGCTTCGCAATCTTCCTGCTTAGATACATCGCCTGCGAAAGCAATGACACTGCCGGCTTCGCCTTCAAGTGAAGATACCAGTTCAGCCAGTCTTTCTGCACGTCTGGCAACTGCAATAACGTTGGCACCCTCTTTAACATACTGTTCAACGATGACCTTGCCCATACCGGAAGATGCACCTGTAACAACAATGGATTTACCTTCTAATTTCACAAAAATGTCCTCCTGGAAAGAAATAATTATCTGTTGCTTCTTATTTTATAGATTGTTAAACTATTATCAACCAACATTTTCCGTCATCTGTCGGAAAAGTCATAAGGAGCAGCTATGGATACCAGAAGAAAAGAAACAGACAAGAAGATCAAGGCAGCTTTCATTGCTCTGATGGAAACTAAGCCCCCCTCAAAAATCACAGCTCAGGAGCTCTGTTCGAAAGCTGACATCAATCGTTCAACTTTCTACGACCATTACCCTTATATGGATGCCTTGATTCGAGACATCATTCACGACCAGGTGATGTCCGTATGTATGGATGAAGTCACCAGTAAAGCATACTTCCAAGAACCGGTCTCCTCTATTCCACACCAGGTTATTCGTTCTTATATTCACCGCTTTCGCAGTAACCG
>JAGHUB010000078.1 GCA_018065025.1 Candidatus Equihabitans merdae | reverse complement strand
AAGCCCAGGATATTGCCGATATCGGCACCACGGAACTTATAGATACTCTGGTCATCGTCACCAACGACGCAGATATTGCGATACTTGGCACCCAGCAGGCGAACCAGTTCAAACTGAGCGTTGTTGGTATCCTGATATTCATCTACATGCAGATAACGGAAGCGTTCCTGATAAAGTTCCAGCACCTCCGGATGCTCTTCGAAAAGACGTACGGTCTCGCAGATGAGATCATCGAAGTCCATGGCATTGTTGGTCTTCAGCTCTTCCTGATAATTCTTATAAAGGTCAGCCACCTGAGAGGCAAAGAAATCACCGGCACTAAGTTTGGCGAAACGCTGAGGTGTCTCCAAACGATCCTTGGCGTTGGAGATGGTGTGCAGCACAGCCCTCTCCTTCATCATCTTGGTGTTGATATTTTTCTTCTTGAAAATGCTCTTCATCAGTGACAGCTGATCATCGGCGTCATAGATGGAGAAATAGCGTGTATAACCCAGAAGTTCCGCATGACGACGGAGGATTCTCACGCAAAACGAATGGAAGGTCATGACCCAGATGGCTTCTGCACCGGAACCGATCATGGCGTTGACACGTTCACGCATCTCACCGGCGGCTTTATTGGTAAAGGTAATGGCCAGGATCTGTGTGGGATCTGCGTAGCCTTCCTGAATCAGATGAGCAATACGATGAACCACCACGCGGGTCTTGCCTGAACCGGCACCGGCCAGGATCAGCAGAGGTCCCTCTGTTGTCAGTACCGCTTCTTTCTGCTGAGGATTCAAACCTGATGTAAGATCTGTCATATGTTTTCCCTTATATTCCCTATATTAATGTTCTTTAAGTCTATTCTTATATTTATATTCCCGACCTGTTTCCGAGAAACAGTCTCAAGTCAGAATCCGGTCCGGGACCGGCTGACGTTCCTTGATTATAGCATGAGCTCCGCTCACGGACAACCATTTGTTCGATTAGGTCTTTTCGCGTTATTTAGTTTTGAAAACTAGATAACATTTTTAATATTTGATATAATACCTCTTCGGATTGATGTGACATAAAAAATAATCGACATCTCATTCAAAACATTTTACGAGCTGTCGATAAAATATCACATCCTGCACAACGTACAGCAATATCACCATTAAAAATCATTGAGGAAATACCATGCAGCCCAGCGAAAAAGAAGAACTTCGAAAGATTTTTAAAATCCTTCAGGATATCGACTATATCAGACCCACAGAGATTCCCGACATCCCTCTCTACATGGACCAAGTAACCACTTTTATGGAAGATCGTCTGAAAGGCTGTAAGCGCCATGAAGATGACAAGATCCTGACCAAGACCATGATCAATAACTACACCAAGAATAAGCTGGTGCCCCCGCCCAATAAGAAGAAATATTCCAAGGATCACCTACTGCTCTTCATCTTCATTTATTATTTCAAGGATTTCCTGTCCATCGGCGACATCGAGACCCTCTTCAAGCCCCTGACCGAGAACCATTTCAATGTGGAAGAAGGCACCGGCATGGAAGATATCTACAAGGGTGTTTACAAGATGATCCGCACTCAGATCGACGGTCTGTCTAAAGAGTTGATTCGAGGTTATCAGAATACAGCCACCAAGATTTCGGAAAATGATGAGGACAACGAATACCTCCGCACCTTCGCCTACATCTGCCAACTCAGCTTCGATGTCTATATGAAGAAAATGCTTATCGAAGGGCTCATCGACGGCTTGTCTGAGAAAAACGGCAACGAAAAATAATATTCCCAAAATGCTTCCGCATTCTTTTGGGGTCACTTAAAGGACATGGTCCCTGATTACAGATCGGATAATTACTAAAAAAACGTCAGAACCACAATGGATTCTGACGTTTTTATTATCATTATCTAGATTAGCTTTATTTCTGGATGCGGTCCCAGATCAGCTTGTAGCCGTTGCTACCATAATTCAGTGAACGATTGACGCGGCTGATAGTAGCTGTTGAGGCGCCGGTCTTTTCGGAGATCTTAAGATAAGTCTCACCATCTCGCAGAAGTTCAGCTACCGCATATCTCTGAGC
>JAGHUB010000252.1 GCA_018065025.1 Candidatus Equihabitans merdae | reverse complement strand
GCCTTATGAATGCGGCCAGAGATGGTGATGAAGAAGCCATCGAAAGCCTGACCATGCAGGATATGGACATCTATTCACACCTGTCCGAGCGACTTGTTCGGGAAGATATCCTGAGTATCGTGGAATCCTATCTCATGCCCTGTGGCGTGGAGTGCGATCAGTACAATATTCTGGGAAATATTCGTCGCGTAGAGGTTGCAAAAAATATCGTCACCGGCGATAAGCTTTACGAAATGCTGGTAGAATGCAATGACATGATTTTCAACATCTGCGTTAATACCAAAGATGTCATGGGTGAGCCTGAAGTAGGCCGTCGTTTTAAAGGCCGCATCTGGCTTCAGGGTGAAATCGCTTTCAGCGGTAGAAAATGGAGTCTGCTATGAGTGTACGTCTCAACGAAGATGAAAAAATCGTAGCTATGGTAAAAGAAGGTCTTAAACAGAAAAGTGGTTACTGCCCTTGCCGTCTGGAAATGAATGCCGACACCAAGTGTATGTGCAAGGAATTTCGTGATCAGATATCTGATCCTGACTTTGAGGGCTACTGTCACTGCCTTCTGTATTATAAATCTAAAGATTAGGAGCATCATCTCATGACAACAGCAACTTTTATCGTTATCCTGCTGTCGCCATTTCTTGGGGCATTGCTGCAGTGTCTGAGCGGATTTGGCGCAGGCGTGACCTTTATGGTCTTGCTCCCATACGCTTTTAATGTCGTTCAGTCTGCGACACTAAGCCAGACCATTTGCCTGATTCTTAATATCATTGCTATTGGCAGTATTTATAAATACGTCAATAAGAAAGTGGTAATCTGGCAGGTTGTGATCTACTATCCGGTCTATTTCATCTGTATTCAGCTGTCCAAGACCTTTGATCCCAACTTCTTCAGACCCTATCTGGGCATCTTCTTTATGGCGTTGGCCATCTTCTGTCTCATTACAGATGAGAAGGTTGTGTTAAAGGCAAATACGCCGCTTTTGATCATCAGTGGCCTGCTTTGTGGTGTATTTGGGGCATTTTTCGGGGCCATGGGTCCTATCATCGCCATTTATATGCTGGCAGCCTGTAAGGAGAAAGACGAATACATCGCCTCTCTGCAGATGTATTTCCTCCTGACTAATATCTTCGCCATGAGCGTACGCATCTATGCAAGACAGCTGACCATGGAGCTGGTTCCCTACATCGCCATCGGATCCGTTACCTTGCTGCTCGGTTATCTGGTAGGCCGTAAGATTTCCAAGAAGATCAAGATGAAATCCATCAAGAGATGGGCTTACGTCATGGTGGGCGTCTCAGGTTTGATCACATTCCTCAAGTGTGTGCTGTAAGAATTGTGACATATCATGATAAAGATGTGTCAGGTATGTGCTTTGACCTGCGGTTGATGGCTGCGCGGCGCAGTGGTGTCAAAAATTTGTGCAATCAAGCATGTTTAATGTGGAGTATATATGTATCAAGCAAGTATTACATTAAAGAAAGGTGAAGGCCGTTTTCTGAAAAGCGGCGGCGCCTGGATCTATGATAACGAGGTGGCCTCTTACGAGGGTAATCCGGAAAATGGCGACCTTGTGAATGTTAAGGACTTCGATGGCTATCCCATGGGTGTGGGTTTCATCAATATGAACTCCAAGATTCGTGTTCGTATGATGAGCCGGGCCAAAGAAGTCACCATCGACCAAGCATTTCTCGAGATGCGGGTGCGCAATGCCTGGAATTATCGTAAAAAAGTCATCGATACATCCAGCTGTCGTGTGATATTCGGCGAAGCGGACCATTTGCCGGGGCTGACTGTTGATAAATACGAAGATATTCTGGTAGTTGAGTCCCTGGCTTTGGGTATTGATCGCATGAAGCAGACTATTTTGGATTTGCTGGTCAAGGTCCTGGCTGAGGATGGCATTCAGATTCGCGGCATTTACGAACGCAGTGAAGCTAAAGAACGCCTGAAAGAAGGCATGGTTCAGACCAAGGGCTTCTTAAGCGATCCTTTCGATACTGATGTTGAGATCGTGGAAAATGGTGTTCGTTATCTGGTAGATGTGAAGGATGGCCAGAAAACCGGCTTCTTCCTGGATCAGAAAGACAATCGTAAGGCTATTCAGCGTCTCTGTCAGGGGGCTGATGTGCTGGATTGTTTCACGCACACCGGTTCATTTGCCCTGAATGCGGCTTATGGCGGTGCCAAGAAGGTACTTGGCGTAGATGCTTCTGAGCTTGCCGTGGAACAGGCTCGCAAAAATGCGGCTCTTAATGGATTTGAAGATCGCGTCAGCTTTGAAAAGCACGATGTTTTCGAACT
>JAGHUB010000423.1 GCA_018065025.1 Candidatus Equihabitans merdae | reverse complement strand
CAGAAGCGAGGAAGGCAATCTTCGCTATGATTACTTCTGTCCGGTGGATGATCCGGAAACGGTCCTGCTGATCGACAGCTGGGCAAATCAGGAAGCCTTGGATGTCCATCATGCCACACCTATGATGGGTAAAATCGCAGAGCTTCGGGAGAAATACGACCTTCATATGAGGGTTGAGCGATATGTCTCGGCGGATGAAGTGCCGGAAAAGGATAAGGGCTTTATCAGAGAATGATGATGAAGTGGCTCCTTTTTTGAACAGAGTTTGTGGGACAATGGATCACTGAAAAAAAGAAAACCAGGTATACCAACACATGTTGATATACCTGGCTTTTATCATTTACGGAACCAGATACGGCACCAGTCCGTCGTGGTTATTATCCTCGCTGGTGATGTCTGTGGCGATGGCTTTCAGGGAGTCCGTGCCATTGATCATGCAGACGCTGCGGCCTGTGACTTCCAGCATGGAGTAGTCATTATCCATGTCACCGGCGGAAATGGAGTTCTCGATGGGGATGCCCAAATGCTGACACAGGGATTTGACGGCATTGCCCTTTCCGGCCTGTGAGGAGAAGACCTCCAGGAAGAGGGGATTGGAGTAGAGCACTGACAAATGATCACCGTAACGTTTCAGGACTTCATCTTTGAAGGCGTCGATTCTTGCTTTGTCGGTCAGCTCCACAGCCAGAAGTTTGGCGGGACGAAGGACTTCGCCGGTAGCCGGATCAGTCAGTGCTTCGATAGGATCATCATTTACCACCACTGACATTTTTGTGATATTCACATAATGCTCAGTGTGTTTGTCGTAGACCCGGCAGACGATATCGGTGTTGTTGTAAGTCTGAATGTAGACGCCCATTTCTTCCGCCAATGCGAAGAGAGCCCGCACTTCATCGATATCAAGCCCCAGGTTGACGATGAGCTTCTTGGCGCCACAGTCGTAGATCTGAGCACCATTATAGGAAATGATGTAACTGCCTTTGTCCGGCAGCCCCAGCTGGTCGAAGAGTGTGAGAGCACTGGAAAGGGGACGGCCGGTGCAGATAACGAAACGATTGCCGGCGGCAGTGTAGGCCTCGATGGCCTCCTTAGTTTTCGGGGTAATGATCTTCTGATCGTTCAGCAGTGTGCCGTCCAGATCAGAGAAGAAAATGGTAGGGGTTTTCATATTTTTTCTCCTAAATTTCAACCGGATTGCCGCAGTAGGGACATGTCAGGTCGCGGCCTTTCATAAGCTGGGTTTCAGCGCCGCAGTTCTTGCATTTGTTGCGGAAGAATTTGTAGGGGGCTGTGGCATGAACTCTGTGTTCATCTCGAATCAATTCGAAACCGGCCAATGTAGGCATGCCCGGATAAGCGAAGCCTGCAGCATTTGACTTGGGAGCCTTTTCGCCGGCAGGAATCATTAATTCGATCAGGTCTTCTACGCGGTCTCTGGAAATGCCCATGGACTTGGCCATTTCCTCGGTGTCTGTCAGGTAGCCCTTCTGAATCAGGACCCAGCACATATCCACTTCTTCATCCATGCGAATATTGCGGCGGCGGGTCACCAGCATGATGATGCCACCCAGGACGGCCAACAGGTAGATTCCCATTATGATAGCGGCTCCATCATTTGATTTTAACGAAATGCCGCCGATTAATGCCATTTCAGCCAGGCTCACACAGATGACAGCGATAGCCGGGCTCAGGATTTCATCCTGATCGTAGACGTGCAGCTTTTTCTCCATGGCGCAGCGGATAATGGTCAGAACCAATCCCACCGGCGGGAAAATGAAATTAATGAAGGCCAGGATAGTCCAGACAGGGAGGGATTTTTTGCTTCTGTCACTTGAATTACTTGCCTTTGAATTTACTGAATAAAAATATTTGACACTTGTCTTATTTGCAGCATTGGCTTTGGATGATGCAGCGTTTGCAGCATTGGCTTGACTTGATGCTGCATTTGTATTGTTCTGATTTGACATTTTTTATCCCTCCTTCCTTAAATTTTGCGTCCGCAGTAGGAGCAGACGGATGAAATGCCGTTAAGCTTCACGGTAGTGCCGCCGCAATTTTTGCATTTGACGGCAATCTTGGGATATTTCAGAGGAACAACTACCTTGTGCTCTTTGAAATCGATGAAACTTGCGAAAAGGAAACCCTTGTTGATGTATCTCTGCAGAACGCGAATGGTTTCTTCGTAGCTGAAGCTGAGTTTGTGGCTAAGTTCCTGTAGACTCAGGATACCTTGTACTGCCACAAGATTCTGGCACAGGGCGATGTGGGCACCCTTCTTGTGGAGGTATTTGCTCAGGAAATACATGACCAGACCTGAGAAAAGGGGCATGGCGCAAATGATATAGGCCATGAGAGGCAGTGAACCGGCCTCTCTCCACAGATAATAGTTGAAGGCTGTGATCAGTACGCCGGCTACGGTTAATACCTTGCCAACAGTCTCCAGGGTCACAGCATTTTCCAGATAATGACGCTGGTCGGTAAATGATTTCATGAGAACGAAATACAGTCCGATGGGGGGCAGCAGGAAGAGCAGAACCATGGCAGCACCCATGGGCCCATAAGTCTTGCCTTCATGACCGATGTAGACGATTTGCTGTAGAGGGGCAGGACCATCAGGTTTTGTCACATCCTTAGCCTCCTGCTCAGCCACGAACTTGTCAAAGATGTTGGCTCGTCTGGTCAGATAAACCATGTAGCAAATGTAAGGAAGCAGGCACACCAGAGCCAGAGAAGCCGGCATGACGCAGATGATGAGCAGGATCTGCATGAAACCCGCCCCCATATTCAAATGCAGGGCGCCACCGATGAGAGCCAGGATGAAACTGGCTATGAAAGACACAACAATAGTCTTCCAGTAGATCCTGGAAACAGCCCGCCTCCGCAGGCGATGCTTGTTAAGCTGATTGTTTTTCGAATCAGGCTTGTTGGGTTTGGGGGCTTGTGACATGTGGGGGCCTCCTTATATTAATGATATAATTCTTACGTATCTCTTTATGTTTTGAACATATAGGGTCAAATAGTGTTCTCCGCAACCCAATATCGCACACAATACTGCAAGCATTAAAGAAGGTGAGAGGGCAGTCGCCGTGATCTGATGATAGGTGCCGGATTATCATCACTTTTATCGTCACTTGCAGCGTCTTTATTAGCTTCATTGTGACTGCCGCTGGATGTTGTGTCGGCCTCATTGCCTGTGCCTGCACTTGCTTCAGTGTCCACACCTGCACCAGCCTCATTGTCTGTGCCTGCGTCAACTTCATTGCCTGAACCTGCGTCGAATTCAACATCAATATCTGTTGATGCCTCAGCAACTGTGTCATCATCTGCTTCAGTGCCGCCCTCAGCATCCTCACCAGAGCCTGTTTCTTCAGCCTCGGGATCTTGCAGATACTTGTTAATGTCAAATGGTTCGGAGTTTTCTTCAACTATCTTCTTGAGAGTTGCGTTGTCCAGCTTATCGCCATATTCGGCAAGGTATTCCCTCATGTCTTCGCGCGGAGTGGGCAATCTACCGTCCATACCCACCATATCGTGATATTCCTCCTCTTGCTCCAGGAACATGCGGATAATATTGAAGACATCTTCTTGCCGGTGCTGGGGAAGTCTGCTGAAGTTATCTACCAGAGCCAGCATATCTTCTTCTAAATGATCCCAGCAGACAGGCGGATCTAAAGCTGCCAAATGCGCCTGACAAGCCTTTCTGACCACTTCATCTGAATCAACCCCATAGAAGCTGCATAACGCATTCAACAGATCATCGTCCAGACGACGCTGTCCTGTCTCAATGCGTCCAAGCATAATGCCGGATACCTGGGTGCCACGCTGGGCCAAGGCATCAGACACTTGAGCTAATGTCAGGTTTCGGGCATTACGTACGCTGCGTAACTCCATACCGATCTCGTCAACAATCTCTGTTTTCTTAAAATTCTTGTAAGCCATATCCTGTTTTTCTTTCGTTAGCTGAGATAATGTATATCACAGCTTGGATGATGATAAATCGTTTCCTTAGTCTTGCTTTCTGCAGATAATCATATCGTTTCCATTAATTCGCTTTCGGCAGATAATAATATCTTTTGTGGGATAGGAAAATAATCTGCAGAATATGTAACATATAATAGCATTATTATCTATATTAGGCAAACTAATACTCGATTATACTGGGGATTTACAAGAGTGAAAAGATAAGTGGAAATAGGATGGATTTGTCTGGAGTTTTTTATTAGAAAAAACTTGGATATGGGACATTACAAATAAAGAATATTGATATGCAGAAAAGTATCGAAAAGAGATTGTATAAATATGGAGCATTACAAATAA
>JAGHUB010000381.1 GCA_018065025.1 Candidatus Equihabitans merdae | reverse complement strand
ATCATGGCAATGGCATTTTCGTCGATCATGTGGAAATTGTCCTCTGTAAGAGGCATATGCAGGGTAATGATGTCACACTCTTTGTAGAGGGTCTCCAGGGGCACATATTCTGCATACTCCTTAACCTCTTCGCTTTCATAGAGGTCATAGGCCAGGAGACGGCAGCCGAAGCCATACAGAGAACGAATCACTTCACGACCGATACGACCGGTGCCGATGACACCGACAGTCTGTGTGTTCATATTGCAGCCACAGATACCTTTCAGTGTGTAATCCTGGACATCAGCTCTCTGCATGATGCGCTTCATATGACGGTTTACCATCAGCATCAGCATGACAGCATAATCAGAAACGGCATTGGGAGCATAGATGGAATTGCTGACCTTGATGCCATACCTGGCGGCAGCTTCCACATCGATATGGTCTACACCGATGGAACGTGTGCTGATCATCTTGATGCCCATATCTGCATAGACCTTCATCAGTTCTGCGTCGATAGGGGTAGTGATAATGCTGATATAATCACAGCCTTCTGCCAAATGGGCGGTCTCCAGAGTGGGGACCTTGTCTGTGGAATCATATGTGATACCGAACTCCTCGGCAAATTCATCAAAATATTTTCTTTCGTCGAATTCTCTCAGATTATAAACAAACAGTTTCATGGTTTTCTCCTTTTGTGGCCACACCTTAACGGAAAATGGCACCATGGCAAGTATACACCCTCCGGCGGTTTTATCAAAGAAGTAAAGAAGGGATTCCACCAAAGCGGAATCCCTTGAAAAACTCGTATTTAATTTCCTGTCCTATTAACCAAGACGACGGATTGTTGTGTAGGATCTGTAGATAGCCGGTGAAGTATAGCAGATACCCTGGCTTTCGCTGGCAGCATGTACAACTGTGTCACCACCAACATAGATAGCTACATGACCCGGATAGCAGATGATGTCGCCGGGCGGGATGTCGCTGTAATAAACTCCACGACCGCAACCTGCGATAGCACCTGAGCTATGAGGCAGATCATAACCATAAGCACCGAAGACATAAGCTACGAAACCTGAGCAGGCAGCACCTGTGTGGGGATCAGAACCACCCCAGACATAGGGGTTACCAACGAACTGGCAAGCATAACCTACAACACCACCGCCAACAGCACTGGGGGCTGAGGATGAAGAACCGCTGCTTGATGACTGAGCCGGCTGTGAAGATTCCTGCTGTGAAGACTGACCACCGTTATCATTATTAGAAGCGGTGTTCTGCTGTGCAGCAGCCTGCTGAGCGGCAGCAGCTTCGGCAGCCTTGGCGGCTTCTTCAGCAGCACGTCTGGCAGCTTCAGCCTTTTCTTCCTGGATGCGACGGATCTCAGCATTCTGTTCAGCGATCTTTGAACTCAAAGCACTGGCCTCGGACTGAAGACTTGCGATTTCCTGATCGTAGTTAGCGGAAGCAACTTTCTTTTCTTCCAGCAGAGTATTCAGCTGTGCCTGCTGTTCTTCAAGAGAAACTTCTTCCTCTTCCAGCATAGCTTTGTTTAATTCAAGGTTCTGTTTGATATCTTTAACTTCGGCAACTGTTGCCATGAAGTTTGTCAGCATCTCTCTGTCGTAGTCTTCCAGCTGTCTGGTGTAGTCAGCTCTGTTCAGGAAGTCTGAAAGGTCTTCAGCCTGGAAGATGTAAGTCAGCCAACTGGCGTTGCCGCCGTTTTCGTAGATGTACTGGATACGAACACCCATGGCTGCGTACTGTTCATCCTGATCGGACTGGGCAACCTTAAGGTCTTCTGTCTTCTGAACGATCTGTTCTTCTGTAGAAGAGATATCATTCTTCAGAACATCAATGTTGGACATGACAGTAACCAACTGACTGTCCAGTTCAGCGATCTCGTTCTTCAGAGCGTTCTGCTCTTCTGTCTTCTGATCGATGGTGTCGCGTGTAGCTGCTAAAGCACTATTGTTAGCTGCAACTGCGGCCTGCAGATCTGATTCACGATCGGCCATAACCGGTACAGTAAGTGATACTGTCATAGCTGCAGTTAAGATCAAACTGATAATTGATTTTTTCATAGATATGTAAAACCCCCGTTAACAACTTCGGCTTTCTTTAATAAGCAGGGCAATGCCCATAACAATTTATTAAAGTTTACCATGGGTTAACAGGGGTAACAACAAAATCCAGTTAAATATAATGGTTTTGCAACTATATGTAGCAATTATGTAACAATTAAGTGAAATAAACCAATTCCACTTCAGGTTTTTCGGCACTTTCCAGAGATTCCACATGAACCACAGGGCCTTCAC
>JAGHUB010000120.1 GCA_018065025.1 Candidatus Equihabitans merdae | reverse complement strand
ACCTTGGCTTTCCAGCGGCCATACTGTTCTAAATACTTCTCATCGACGCCTGCTTTCTCAGCGATGGCGGTAATGGGCTTCATCTCACAACTCTGAGCGATCTCGATATCTGTCATTTTATTGCCTCTTATTTCTTGTGTTGCTTTCTTATATTCTGCACTTCTACTTCTGAATCAAACAATACTTATTCAGGATCATATCCGGTGAATAAGACATCTTGGATTTTCTTAATCCTTTAAGTCCCATGTCTTCCTCTCGGTTTACATAAGTAATGTTTCGGGGTATCAGTTCATGCTCTGCAAACTGCTGGTTAAGAATCTGGAAAACACCGGTGTAGGAAAGATCGGCCTTCTCGAAATGTGTGACACTCATCAGTTCACTGATACGTTCACCGATACTGAATCCCACCAGTTTATCGTCCACTAAGATGGCACCGCCGAAAAGCTCAAGCTCATCGAAGTAATCAAAAGCCTGAGAAATGGCCCATCTTTCAAACTGCATAGCTTCCTGTGATTCCACATCCTCAGCTAATTCAACGGATTCCGTATGCTCTGCCATCCAGCTCTTATCCAGTGCCAGACAAGCCTCTTTATCATCTTTTGTCAGAGAACGATAAGTCCAGTTGTACAGCTTCTTAAACTTGTTCACCAGGTTTTTCTTCTTATGATAACGGGAGCCGCTTAACTTGGCCAAAGATTCTACATGATAGATGTAGTCACTCATATCCCGGTTATAGCTAAGTTCAAACTGTCCCGGATAACGTTGCATCAGGTGTAAGCCCACATCCTGGGTGAAACTACCGATAATAATCTTCCTGTTTTCACGGGCACCGATTTCCAGGAGATGGCCAATGGTTTTAGCTACATCTTTTCCCAGGTAAGGGGCAAAGAACTCCCATTTATTCTCATTCTCGTAAAGGATCATAACAGCATCATCGATGCGTATCCAACGATAGCCGTATGGCTTATTCCAAAATACCAGACTGCCTCTGGCGAATTCTCCGGAAAAGAACTCTTTCTTCCAGAATGCCTCTTTGATCTCCAGCAGCTCTTCCGTGCTGCAATAACGAGGCTCTTCTGTTAAATCACTTACTTGCATAAAACTACTCGTTTCGTATTTGTGTTTCTCATCTGATGTAACTTCTTTTTTGTGCAAAGGCTTAATCGCACATGGTCTTCTCTTATAGCGGATAAGCACCAATCAAACATGATAGCATACTTTCATCGAAAACGTGACACAGAACTTGGTCAGGCATCTGATCAAAGTCTTCTGTGGTCAGTTCCTCTGCCTCTATATAGCGCTTTCCTTCATGGCTAAAAGACAGATTTACCTTGCCCTGCATGCCACGAGGAATCCGGCACTCAAAACCATTTCTCTCATAATAAGAAAAGAGGGATTCTTCTGCCGGCTGGAGCCAGACGAAGGACTTTTCTTCTGTCTTGGCCTGTTCAAAAGCCTTACCAATCAAAGAAGCCATCAGTCCCCGTCCCCGATAGGCCAAATCTGTGGCCAGAGCATACAGGTAATACCCCTGCTTGCCGTCGATCTGACAAGGCAGCATATACAAAGCACTGACAGGTTTGGCAACACCCTCCGGTGTTTCTTCTGACAGCTTTGCAGAGGATTTTGTTTGCAGGTTTGTGGCGGAAGTCATCTGACCTTTCAAGGAGATTGCTGCAGCTACCCAGGTCCACTCACACTTAAAGGCTGTCTTGAAGAAAAGTTCTATATCTTCAACCGCATCGCCGAAAGCCTGCTGCCATAATTCAATTAAATGAGGGATATCTTCTGCTGTTGCTTTTCTGATGATCACTTTCGTTCTCTTCCTGCTGTCACTTTTCAGAGGATCACTATTGTTCTTTTCCTGCTACCATCTGTGTCATTTTATCTTGAGGTTTCAATCTTAAGAATTGATCCCAGGATTTTGTCTTAAAAAACGCTCGCTTACGGAACCAGCAATACCGTCAGCATGATGCATATGAAGCCGAAGATATCGGCTATAGAGAAGCTGGTATGAAGCCAGACAACAGACAGCAATGTAGCCACCAGAGGCTCCAGACAGCCAAGCAAGGCGCCCTTTACCGGACCGACCAAACGTATGCCGCTAAGGAAGAAGCCAAAGGATATAACCGTACCTACGATAACGATGGCTCCCAGGAGAAGCCAGCCTCTAAGATCCAGGCAATCAGGAATCTGCCAGGCTTTTGTCAGGGGCACAACGATAAGACCGCCGGCGAACATGCCCAGACCCAATATGGGGCTACTGCCCCATTTTTTAACAGGCTTAACGGATAACAAGGTATAACTACCGGCACCTACACCTGCCATAAATCCCCAGAACATGCCTTTGGGTGTCAGCTGCAAGCTGTCAAAACGACCGCCTGTGGCAATGAGAAATACACCCAGTAAAGCCAGGATAATACATAAGACAACCCTCTTCTCAGGCAAGCGTCTGGTTATGACACATGTGACCACCGCTACATAAACAACAGACAGATTCTGAAGAACCGTGGCTGTTCCGGCGTTGGTCCATCGAATGGCGCTGATGTAAGACATCTGACAAAGCATAAGCCCCATAAGGGTAAAAATCAGAATATCCAGACAGCCTCTTGGATCTGCCTTCAATGCCTTAAAACTGATCTTTTTTGTTATTAAAGAATAAGGGAAGAGGATCAATCCTGAGACTCCCAGTCTCAAAGCAAAGACCCACACGGTATCTACCGCATAATCACGAAAAAAAGCCTGACTGCAGGCTCCGGATATGCCCCAGCTCAAAGCGCCGAGAATACAAAAAAGTGAGCCCAGTCGCTGTGCCTTGATCGATGTTTTGTCCATATATCTGCATTATGCTGATACACCCTTCGTGTATCAACTTACTCCATCCTAGATTAATCAGTCTGAATCGCCTATATATTCAAACGCACCTTTTATTAAACGTCTATCCTCCTGTATCGTCAAGTTTTTCGTCTGATCCGCCGGTCAGCCTTCCGGGAAAGACAGGAACCAACGATTCTCCCCGGGTCTGAAGAAGAGGTAGAAAGACACCTCCCTTTCTTCACACCGACACTTGCACTGATACCATTGGACAAATAATCCGGGCTTCATCTCGGCAGATGAATCCTTGACTGTGATATGACGCAAGGTCCGCATCTCCTGGCTATCATCTTCATAACGGATCAGATAAGGCATGGCTCTGCCTGTACTGGTAAACCAGCATAATACTGCCACTTTGAAATATCGTTTGCCCCCTGAGGCTGCTTCGAACGCTGATGTCACCATATTTGCTCCTCCTTTTCGGAATATTATACGAACATCCGTTCGATATTTCAAGTCTGACTTTTTCCGGGTACTTGAGCATTTCCTGCTTTTCTGCTATTATTCTAGTCAGCAAAAGCATTTCTCCTCCATAGAAATGCAGGCCGCGGTAACTGACGGAACGTGGATCACCACAGGGGAGCCGCCGGCTATATATTTTTGTCGACCGTCTGGGCAGACCTTTCATGGCAATATGAATGGGTCTGCTTATTTTTTTCTTACTTGGAAAGGAATCCTTATGAAATCATTTGAATTGAAATATGGTTGTAACCCCAATCAGAAACCTGCTTCTATCTTCGTCAACGATGGCCGTGATCTGCCGGTTGAGATCCTGAATGGCCGCCCGGGCTATATCAACTTTATGGATGCTCTGAATTCCTGGCAGCTGGTCCGTGAATTAAAAGAAGTCACAGGTCTTCCCTCTGCAGCTTCATTTAAGCATGTTTCTCCGGCCGGTGCCGCTGTAGGCCTGCCCCTGTCTGATATCGATCGTCAGATGTATTTTGTAAAACCGGAACTGGATCCCAGTCCTCTGGCCTGTGCTTACATCCGCGCCCGCGGTGCTGACCGTCTCTGTTCCTACGGTGACTGGGCTGCCCTTTCTGACATCTGTGACGTAACTGTCGCCAAATATATGATGCCCGAAGTTTCCGATGGTATCATCGCTCCCGGTTACACTGAAGAAGCCCTGGCTCTTCTGAAAACCAAGAAGAAAGGCAATTACAACATCATTCAGATTGATCCTTCCTATGTACCCCAGCCGGTTGAACATAAGGATGTCTTTGGTATCACTTTCGAACAGGGCCGCAACAATTATAAGATCGACGCTTCTCTTCTGGAAAATGTCGTAACAGACAACAAGACTCTTACTGATCAGGCCAAGATCGATATGATCGTTTCTCTGATTACCCTGAAATACACTCAGTCCAATTCTGTCTGCTATGTAAAAAATGGTCAGGCTATCGGTGTCGGTGCCGGTCAGCAGAGCCGTATCCACTGCACTCGTCTGGCAGGCAGCAAGGCAGATAACTGGTATCTGCGTCAACATCCCCAGGTTCTGAATCTGCCTTTTGTGGATAAGATCCGCCGTGCCGACCGTGACAATGCCATCGATGTCTACATTTCTGATGAATATGAAGATGTTCTGGCTGAAGGTACCTGGCAGAACATTTTCAAGGAAAAACCTGCTGTTCTTACCGCTGAGGAGAAGAAGGCCTGGATCGCCACTCAGACCGATGTGACTGTAGGCAGCGATGCCTTCTTCCCCTTTGGTGATAATGTAGAACGCGCTCACAAGTCAGGTGTCCGCTTCATCGTCCAGCCCGGCGGCAGCATCCGCGATGACAATGTCATCGAAACCTGCAATAAATACGACATTGCCATGGCCTTCACGGGCATGAGATTGTTCCATCATTGATTTAGCTAACTTAAGAAAAAAAGCTGCTCACCATTAAGATGAGCAGCTTTTTTATGTAAACCATTCTTTTGTTATTTACTGCAAGGGTGTACCTACTGAGTCATAGATACCTGTGCAGTTGAAGTCTTTGTCCAGTGTGACGTAGATCAGACCATTAGAGGCGTCTGCCGGAACTTTGTAGGTGCCGTTCTGTGTCATAACCATGACGCGGCCGCCGCCTTCGATAGAGGCAGGATCAACATTGGTGTACAGAGAATAAAGACGCATGTATTCACCAAATGACATGCCATCCATGGGATCTGCGTAGATGTCCAGATCAGCCAGGTCATCTTTCAGGGTCTCCAGATAGAAATTCAATGTCAGTTTGCTTAGCCATTCATCTGTTGAGGAAAGACCGGCTTTCATAGCAGATGTATAAGTAACGCTCTTATCGATCTGACCGATGAAACCGTCGGCAGCTGCAGAATTAGTAGCCTGAGCTTCATCGATATCAGCGCGGCAAGATGTACGCCAGAATTCGTGAATATTGAAAAGAGGATCATTAGCTGACTGTTCTCTCAGATACTCTTCGAAGAGGTAAACGATACCATAAGCACCAAGATATTCATCATCGGCTGTGCTGAAGTTATAGAGGGACTGACCATTCTTGTAGTTTTCACTGACATAGAACTGCAGGTTTTCCTGACATTCTACCTTGGTGCCCGGATAGACCAGTTCTTCAGCATAAGCGGACATGGACTCATTTAACCAGGTACGCATGAAGGGTGTATCCACATAGTTGAAGGCATCAGATGCGCAGATCAGATGCTGCATCTCATGAGCCAGTGTGCTGTACATAACATCATCATAATTACCAACCAGGTTGGAGTTGATGTTGATGATAGCGTGGTCTGTGTTATAGCAAAGATCATCCGGTGTGTAGCCGGCAGCTGCCAGTTCAGCAGTTGACCAGATATCATACATAGCGAAGAAGCCGCAGATACCGCCATCAATAGGATAGAACAGGATATTCAACTTACCACCATTTTCAGTGAAACGAGGTGTACCGAAGGCTGACTCGTCCTTGTCATAGATATTACGATCCATCTCTCTACCGGCAGCTTCAGCCTGTCTGGGGCTGATAGAACCATTGACTGCCCAGACATAGCACTTCTGACCTGCATAGAGGCACTCGAATGTTCCTTTCACGCGAGAGTCCATAGCCGGTGTATTGTACCAGAAATCATGCTTGTCACCCTTGGAATAAGCGGGATCCTTGGCTGTGGCACGAACACTGTCGCGAGTCAGATCGGAATCATCGGTCTGAATACGTTCATCGTTCTGGTCCATGTAAGTAAACTCTTTGGGTTCCAGTTCGAATTCACCGCCGGCACGGTCAGAGCCTGTGACGATCTGATCAGCCATTCTACCGGTAGCCAGAACATCTTCAGAGGTATGCAGATCGGACATATCTGTATGCTCATCATAAATCTTAGGATTGTAGATCATCAGATAATCAGCAGTAAACTCTGCTCCATCTTCACCAACAAATTCGTCAAAATCCACCGTATCAGTATCAGACCCTGCCCCTGCTTCTCCGGCAGCAGGCTCAAATATGTCGTCAAATTCCGGCATCACAGACTCGATCTCTTCTGTTAATGTTACTCTTTCAGTGGATGCTGTCGACTGGTTTTTTTTACCGCAGCCTGCCAGCATACCTGCAGCCAGACAGACTGATAAGCCCACAGCACCTGCCTTGCGCATAAATACATGTTTTCTCATATCTTAACCCTTCCCGCAGCCGCCTTTGGAAAATGATTGCGAGTTCAGCGACTGCTTATATTATTTATGGTATCAAACCGCCTACAGATACACAACATGGTTTATCCGTAAACAAAACCCATATTCCATCATATGCCCGATGGTATCCATGGGCATCAGGGATATATGGCCACAGGTTCTTCGGATGTGTAAATAACATTATCCTTATCATCGGTAATCTCGATATTGAAGCTGATAGAAACGATATCAGAAATGTCATCCACACCGGTATGCCTAAAATCAATGGCGTCTGCTGCTTCCGGATCAACACTTCCCGATGCATCATAACCTTCATTCCCACCATTGATACGAATATCGGTGTATCTTACCTTTATGGCAGCCCTTGTATCGTTATTAATGATCACACGATAGTAACCAAGAGAAGTATCCGTGGACAAAGCCATGCTGATACCATCGTTTTCGAAGAATACCGGTTCTGAAAGAACTACTGCAGGGACGAAGACATATTCATCAGAATCGTAGATCATTTTACCGCCGCCCGGGGTCTTGATTTCTACCATGAATTCCAGTTCCGGCATCAGGAAGCAATCTTCCGCGACACCGTCATACTCGCCTTCCCAGGTAGTATATAAGGTAACCTGGTCATCGCCATACAATGATTTATCATCCACATCAAAGACTCTGCCGGCACCGACTTCTTCATAGATCATGAAGCTGTTCAAAGATAATCCATCCGCATAAGCATCTTCCGCATGAAACAGAATATTTTCATCCCGGTTGTTTTCAATTCTGAACTTCCAGGTGAGACGGCCATATTTATCCAATCCACGGTCGGTACAGATCAGACGAACGTCTTCCTGATCAAAGACCACTTCACCTTCTGTATCCTGATCTTCTGCTTCGGACTGCTGCCCCTTCAATTCTACCGAATACCATTTTCCGCCGGTTACATCACTGTAAGCGCCCTGGTTTTCTGAAAAATCTGTCATCAGCATCAGACTGACAGAGGCTCTTCTAGCCTTCAAACTCTCGACGAAGCTATCAGATATATTGTAGTAGGGGCAGTAGAATCGACGATAGACCTTCTCATGGGGTCCAAGTTCATAAGGGGACAGGTTTATATAAGAACTCTCCCTCATTCCCTGAAATTCTACGGTATTCCGGTCTAAGCTGACACCGGTGATGACCGCCGCTTTCTCCAGGTCACTGTCATTTTCAAAAAGCACCACGCCTTCCAGGTCTTCATTCTGATCAAAACCAAGAGAGATCAAGGTGGCTTTCATCCCATCCTCTTCAAGCAATACCTGCTGATCGGCAAGAGACAAAAGATAGAGTGAAGAATGGACGTCATCCTCAGCAAATGAATAGGCTACATCAAATGCTCCTTCTTCATGTTCGATGGTAAAACTTACATTTTCCACCTTGCCTGTACCTGTCAGGCCAAGAACACGTCCAAGAGAGATTTTATAAGGAGAACCATTCTCACCGGGGCTCATATGCCAGACTCGGTCATAATAGGCTGTGTCCATAGGAACACTCATATCATTGACAGAAATATTATCAATGGCAAATGAAAAATCCTCCTGGCCAACCAGACTTGGCGTGATATACATATACTGGCCATCGCTATCCCAGAAATCGCCTTCCCAGACGAATGACACATCTATAGCAAGTCTGTCATCCGAATAAACATTAACAGCTGATGCCTCATCCTGAGCAGGGCCTGTGATCATCCCGGTATCTTCATCCAGTTCTGCACGATAACCAAGGTAGCCATCTTGGGCGCCACTGCTTGAGCTGCAGCCTACAGTGAAAATCATACCCACAAGAGATAAAATCAAGGCTATTTTCTTCATGATCTTACCTCCTCACAAGTGATCTTTGTTCCTTTAACGGTCAATGTGGCTACAGGCTCATGATCAGTCCAGTCTCCCAAGCACAGGGTTCCTTTGATTTCAGGAAATGGCTCATCACTGAAAGACTTGATGTAATACCAGGCGCCTGTCCCCGGAGCAAGAGCAAGATCGTAAGTGGTACTGATGCTATAGTCCGCATCACTTCTTTCTACACCATCGATGAGAATATCCTCTAAAGACACTTTAAAATAATTATCCGAGTGATTCTCGATCCATAAGTAAGCAAAATTCTTATCGCCAAGATCATCCTTTACCACAACCCCGGCATCATAGATAGAGAGATCATCATCAGCATACAAAGTTTTGCCTGGTTCTACCTCCCAGACCGTCTGTCCATCATTATCCGAAAGCTCAACGGGATAATAATCGCCAGGTTTAATTTCTTCGTAATCCGGTACTTTGTATTTTGTCTGCCAGGAGTCACCCCAGCCATCTGTCTGCTTGTCCTCCAAAGAAAGGGGAAGAGCCTTAATGACAAGGGAAAGACTGCCTATATTATTCAGATCAGGATTCTCTATGTCGGCTACACTTTTTGAAAACTCCAGATAACCTGTCTGACCGGGAGACAAAGTTATAAACTCGGCTTTATTATTCTCCACATAATAATCACCGGCGACGATACCATAAAGTCTTGCTACGCGTTCTTCCTCTGATTGATTCTCAACCTTAAGAAGAAGTGTCATATTACCATAACCGGAAGACTGATCTGAATCGTCCAGAACCTGACCACATTGCATCAGCTCAAAATGAACATCATCAATAACAGCAACTTCCTGAGGATCGGCCATAGCTCCGTGATATGGGATAACCGCCTGAGTGGGATAGACCGAATCGCTGACACGAATCTCTACCTCCCCATCAGGATATAAGGTCCGTACCGGAAAACTGATATAGTATCCTTTGACCTGCTGCATGGTGAATTCAAAGGACAAGCTGTCGGGCTTAGCTTTGCCCATAAAGCTTAAAGCTTCATTGAGGCCTTTCAAAGGAATAACCTTGTAGCCATGAGCTGATACATAAGCTTCATAGAAATAATTGTAGCCATCTCGAATGGTCTCATTGAGCATCAGATTGGACAGGATTGCCTTGATACTAACATCTGTATTATTCTCGATCATCAAGCTGTAACAGACGGCATTGCTTTCCGGAGAAATCATGCAATAGATGGATGCCTTAACCTCATCATCTTCATACAAAGTGAAGACAGGGCTGTCCTTCCAGTCGTAAGATTTCTTATCCAGCTGGTGCTCATTTTCAACAGCTGTGATGGGAATAGGTTCAGAACAGTAACCATTTCCCTGAAGATCTCGATAACGAATCATCAGGAAATATTCAAAGCCATCGTCATACAGGGGCAGGTATTCAAAACCGATGCCATCCGAAAGAGCATACATGGAATGAACCATAGTATCGTCGTCTTCCGGCCAATCCCAATAATCATAGAGAATGCCATTGTTATCCCGATGCAGATAACGTCCGTTATTGGCGTTAAAGAAAAGGCTCTCGTATTTAGAAGTATCTACCTCAGAACGCTTACCGGTGGTGACATTGCCGAAATTATCACCTTTGAAGAGATCTTTGACAAAGTTATCCGACTCCAGGAAGGCCGTGACCTCAACGGTCTCCTTGTCCCGATCCAATGAAAACTGCAGCTCTGTATCTGCCATTTTCGTATCTTTGTCATCGGACAGATCCGCGACCCTTGGGAAGGATGAATAACGAGTAACATTGTCTACGGTATCCCATTCGCGAACAGGCACAATATTTCTGTTTCCCGCGTCATTTGTGAAATACAGAATCTTATTCTCAAAATTGGCGCGAAGCTCATGATCTACCAGATCAACATCTGATGATGAGAAAACAACGGTGTAATTGTCACCACCATTTTTCTCAAGGATATAATAACCGCCTTCAGCATACTGATCGAGCTGCTCATCGGTAAGGGTGATGAAATAATCACCTTCCTCAGTGACTTTCGGTGTTTTCACATCGGCGAAGATGCGTCGCAAATCTGTGCCCAGCCAACGCTGTTCATAGTTTTCAAGATACTTACAGTAGGCTTCAAAACCTTCTACCTGAGAGTAAGCCTCCTTCCATTTTTCCTCATAAGAACTCTTGTTATAGAAAGGATAATAGAGGCTGACACCACAGGCATCATCTGTATTGCTGCGGCTGATGACGGTCATGGCCTTGGCCTGATCAGCGACTTGCTTAGCTTCAGCCGGATACTTTTTCTGCATAAGACCGGCCAGACTCTGAATATCGACCAGGTCATATTCGGAACCGGTAGTGGCACGACCGAAAGATCGGCTATTGATACGGGCACTGGCCAGAGAGGTAAAGGAGGTTTCCACATCACCGGCTGCCTTCTCAAAGAGTGCGTTGACAGCAGCCTGTACATCCTTGGCCTTGGACAGATCCTTAAC
>JAGHUB010000235.1 GCA_018065025.1 Candidatus Equihabitans merdae | reverse complement strand
TCAGGAGACTGTCCGCGGGGAAGTATTGTCACTGGAAGACTATGCCGCCCTGGCTAATGAGCTGGGCAACATCTAAAAGAAGAGAAGCAGTCTGGTCCGGGCTGTGGAAAAGGAGAAGGACATGAAAAAAAGAATAACGAGATGTGTAGCTGTATGCCTTGCTGCCTTGATGGCATTTGCACCGGTAACAGTCATGGCTGATAACCAGACTTACGTATCACTGGGCGAGAGCCTGAATGCAGATGAAAAGGCTACAGTACTTAATCTGATGGGCCTGACAGAAGAGACCCTGAATCAGGACGTCGTGCTTACTGTCAGCAATGCTGAGGAGCATCAGTATCTGGATAGTTACGTTGATCCCGCCGTCATCGGTTCACGTGCTCTGTCATCCTGCAAGGTAACCATGACAAATGACACAGGTATCCACGTCACCACACACAACATTACCTACTGCACACCTTCCATGTATGAAAATGCTCTGGCTACAGCCGGCGTTAAGAATGCTGATGTAGTGGTTGCCGGTCCTTTTGAGATCTCCGGTACAGCCGCTTTGGTTGGCGCTCTGAAGGCCTATGCTACTATGACTGGGGACATCCTGGAGCCGGAAATCGTGGATGCAGCGGTTAATGAACTGACCACCACCGGTGCTCTGGCCGATTCCGTCGGTGATCAGGAAACGATCGCACAGCTCATCGCTGCTTTGAAGCAGGCCATCGCCAACGGTACACTGAAGTCAGATGGTGATATCGATAAAGCCATCGATGACATTTCTGCCCAGATGGGTGTTACTTTGACAGATTCCGACAAGGCTCTGCTGAAACAGCTGCTGGCCCAGCTGGCTACCATGGATCTGGATCCGGATACACTGGCCGCTCAGGCACACAGCGCCTATGAAGAACTTAAGAGCCAGGGCCTGGATCTGAGCCAGTACGGCATCACTGATGCACAGGTTAATTCATTTATCTCACTGTTCAGCAAACTGGGTTCCGTCATCTCACGTTTCTTACGTATGTTGATGGGTTGAGTCGC
>JAGHUB010000019.1 GCA_018065025.1 Candidatus Equihabitans merdae | reverse complement strand
CGAGGTCATACTGGTCGGCAGTGATGGAGAGCGGATCGATCTCGCCGCGCTCAGCCTTGAGCAGAGACTCGAGACCGCCGGAGGGCATGGAGAACGGATTGTGGCAGAACTCAAGCTCGCCGGACTCCTCACCGATCTCATACATCGGGAAGTCAACGATCCAGCAGAACTCATAGCGCTCGGTATCCATATGGCCGGGAACAGCAGCACCCAGCATCTTGCGCAGGACGCCGGCAGTCTTCTGGGCGGCACCCTTGGTACCGGCAGCAAGACCGACAAGGCAGCCGGGCGTCAGGTCGAGAGCCTTGACGACCTCATCCTTACGGTCGGCAAGGAACTTGGCAACGCCGCCGGCGATCTCGCCCTTCTCATCGAGCTTGAACCAGTATGCCTTATTGCCGGACTGCACCTCAACATCGGCGCAGAGCTTATCGATATTCTTGCGGGTCAGTGCGCAGTCGGAGACGACGACAGCCTTGACCACATTGCCGACGAAGGGCGGGAACTCAACACCGGCCATAAGCTCGGTGACATCCTGCACGGTGAGGTCGATACGCAGGTCGGGCTTATCCGGAGCCGTAGGTTTCCATAGCCTCAAGATACGGGATGCGGCGGAAGGGTGCGGCAGAAGCTATATCATACTTGCCGAACTTTGCAAAGATGGGAGGCAGAACGTCCTCAAGAACCGTGAAAACATCCTCCTGAGTGGCGAAAGCCATCTCCATATCCATCTGGTAGAACTCGCCGGGAGAACGGTCACCTCTTGCATCCTCATCACGGAAGCAGGGAGCGATCTGGAAGTAACGGTCAAAGCCGGAGGTCATAAGCAGCTGCTTGAACTGCTGGGGGGCCTGGGGCAGAGCATAGAACTTGCCGGGGTGATTTCTGGCGGGAACCAGATAGTCACGGGCACCTTCCGGTGAAGAACAGGTCAGGATGGGTGTGGTGATCTCCATGAAGTTCAGAGCATTCATGCGCTGACGCAGTTCAGCAACGATCTTGCTGCGGAGAATGATCTTATCTTTAACAGAGGGATTACGCAGATCCAGATAACGATATTTCAGACGTGTATTTTCGTCAGCGTCCTTGGACTGAGCAATTTCAAAGGGCAGAGCGGCATGAACATTCTTGCCGATGACCTTGATGTTGGTGGGGACGATTTCGATCTCGCCTGTAGCCATGTTCTTGGCCTTGTTGGAACGTTCACGAACCACGCCTTCTACCATCAGAGTGGATTCCTTGTTAACAGAGTCCACGATTTCCATGATTTCTTCTGTCTCCACAACGACCTGTGTGAAACCGTAGAAGTCACGCATGATCAGGAAACCCAGGTTCTTGCTGAGTTTTCTCAGATTGTCATACCAGCCGACGATTGTTACATTCTTGCCTGCATCTTCGATACGAAGTTCGCCACAGGTATGTGTTCTGTTCTGCATCATATTTATTATCCTCATTTCATATGTTTATCGACATTTTCCAAGCATCCGGGAAATGGACACTATCGTAGAGATTATACCCTTTATCCCTATGCAAGTCAAAGAAAGTCCCTGCAAATATCAAGTCATTTTCTTGAAATCCTCCCACCGGGATGAAAATGAACGCCTTGTCATATTTTGCTGAATAATTGGACTTTGCGTTTGAATATTCGCTAATATTTGAACCCTCGTCTACATTTTCTATACAAAAAGTGCTACACTGTAAAAAGGTTCCGGGCTTAAGACAATGGTCCCGGTAATGCCCTCGCACTATTTCGCAAAGGAGATTGATTATGGGTAAGATTTTAATCAAAAATGCCAAAGCTATCGTGTCCTGTGACGCTCTGGACACTGTTTACAGAGACTGCGACATGCTGATCGAAAATGAGCAGATTCTGGATATCGCTCCGGGAATCGAATGTCCCGATGCTGAAGTGATCGATGCCACCGACAAGTTCGTCTATCCCGGTATGATCAACACACACCATCATTTCTTCCAGACATTCGTCCGTAACCTGACCACCATCGACTATCCCAACATGACCGTTCCGGAATGGCTGGACATCTGGTTCAAGACCGTTCGTTTCGTTGACAACGATGTCATGTATTATTCTTCCTGCACAGCCATCGCTGATCTTCTGAAGCATGGCTGCACCACTGCTTTTGACCACCACTACGTCTTCAATTCATACACAGGTAAGGAATCTGCCGATCGTGAATTCGAAGCCGCCAAGGATCTGGGTATCCGTTTCGTCTGCGGTCGTGCTACCAATACGCTTCCCAAGAGCATGGGCAGTTCTATTCCGGATGACATGCATGAAGAGACCGATGAATTCATCGATCACTGCAGAAGCCTGATCAAACGCTATCACGATGACAGCCGTTACTCCATGAGCCAGGTCGTTATCGCTCCCTGCCAGCCCATGAACTCCTATGAAGACACTTTCACAGAGTCTCTGAAACTGGCCAAAGAAACAGGCTGCCATCTCCACACACATCTGGGTGAAGGCGAAAGTGAGATCATGAAGGATCGCTGGGGCGTCCGTACTGTTGAATGGTGCCGTCAGAGAGGTTTCCTTGGTGAAAATGTATGGCTGGCTCATTGCTGGGAACTGACTTCCGATGAATACAAGGTTCTTGGTGACACAGGCACAGGCGTATCTCATTGCCCGGGCCCGGCTGTTCTGGCCGGCTTCCCCATCCTTCCCATGAAGGAAATGATGTCTTACGGTATCAACATTTCTCTGGGCTGCGACGGTGCTGCTTCCAATGACAGCTCCAACCTGCTGGATTCCGTCCGTATGGCTTTCCTGGCTCAGTGCTACTTCGGCAAAGAACGCGGCGGCGCTATCTCCGCTTACGATATCCTGAAACTGGCTACCGTTAACGGTGCTAAGACTCTTGGCCGTCCGGATCTTGGTCACCTGGCCAAAGGCATGGCTGCCGACTTGTTCATGATCGATGCCGGCGCTCTGGAACTGGCCGGTGCTATCCACGATCCCAAGAACATCCTTGGCCGCTGCGGCGTCACAGGCGATGTATGGCTGACCATGGTCAACGGTAAAGTCGTCTTCAAAGATCACCAGCTTATCGGTATCGATGAAAAGAAGCTTGCCAAGGAAGGCGATGCCGCTCAGAAGAAGTGCCTGAGAGATGTCTGCGAAGCATTTGAAATCTATAGATAAGCTTCGACATCCTAACGTCCCAAACTGCTGAGTACTTGGTCAGGAGCTCATTTGCTGTTCCCGCGTATCTCAGCGTTTGTGCCGAATAAGTGTCGAGTCCCACCCAAGAGAAACAGCTTTCACAATTTTTAATTGATGATTCCAAAGCGTAAGGTGTGCTTCGCATCCCCGATTAAATCGAAATATATACCTAATAAACAAGTCCCATGTATTACCTGAGT
>JAGHUB010000440.1 GCA_018065025.1 Candidatus Equihabitans merdae | reverse complement strand
AGAAAGAACTGATCCAAGAGGTGTTATCACTATATGAAGAGTCGTGAATTAACAGAACGTATTGAGCAGACCTATCCCAGATCATTAGCTGAATCCTGGGACAATGTAGGCCTTCTGCTGGGAGATCATTCAAAGGAGATCAATAAGGTGCTGCTTTCTCTGGATCTGAGTGATGAAGCAGCTGCCAAGGCAGTGGAAATCGGTGCTGACATAGTGATCACCCACCATCCTTTGATCTTTTCTCCTATGAAGCGTATCACCACCGATGATATCATCGGACGCCGCCTGCTTAAGCTGGCCGCACATGAGATCAACTATTATGCCATGCATACCAATTTTGATATAGCCGGTATGGGCCATTTAAATGCGGATGACCTGGAGCTTCAGAACAGAGAAGTTCTGGCTGTAACAGAAGAGAACGGAGATACAGTTGGCTTTGGCTGCATCGGCACATTAGCCAAAGAGATGACCGTAGAAGACCTGGCTAAGAAAGCCAAGGCTATCTACAATCTGGAGGCTATCCGAGTATATGGTGATCCTTCAAAGGTCATTTCCAAAGTAGGTATCTGCAGCGGTTCAGGAAAGAGTTTCATCAGAGAGGCTCTTGAACATCAGGTGGATGTCTATATCACAGGTGATCTTGATTATCATACAGCCATTGATGCCGTTTCTATGGGGCTTACGCTTATAGACGGCGGTCACTATGGCACAGAATATGGTTTTATGTCTTATATGAAAGATGAACTAGAGGCTTGGTATCCGGATCTTGAGATCGAAACCATGCCGGTTAAGTCACCTTATCATATTGTTTGATTGAGTAAACACATGTTGGTGTTTCGTAAAAGAAAGCTGAATGCTTCAACGCGACCAATCAGAGAATTGGCAACAATGATTGATGCTCTGGGCATCAGAAAGGAGCAAAGATGGGAAATGAAATTATGGCTAAGGTCATTATTAATGGTAATAAGACCTCTTATCCCTTCGGTACAACACTGAAAGCTATCGCCGATGAATATCAGCCCACTATGGAACGGGATATTTTATTGGCTCGTGTCAATGGTTATCTTAAAGAACTTCATCATACCATTCAGGGTGATTGTCAGATCGAGTTCCTGACTATAGAAGATCAGGCCGGTTTTGCCACTTATCGCCGCAGTTGCTCCATGCTCTTTATGGCTGCTTTATACCAGGTGGCAGGCTACCAGAAGGTGGATAAAGTCATGCTGCATTTCGGTGTAGCTGATGGTTATTATTACACGGTAGATGGTATCGACACCACGACGGAGCTGATCGCCAGGGTGGAAGAACGCATGCAGGAAATGGTTGCTGCCAAGACTCCCATTGTGAAGAAGCAGCTTACCAAAGCCAAAGCTCTTGAGCAGTTCAGAAAGCACCGCATGTATGACAAGGAATGCCTGTTTAAGACAAGAATTTCCTCCGGTGTCAACATGTATTATCTGGGCGATTATGAAGATTATTTCTATGGCTTCATGACTTGTCACACCGGTTATCTTAAGCTCTTCAAGCTTTATCCTTATGCTGAAGGTATTCTGCTTCAGATGCCTTCTATCAGCAATCCGGATAAACTGGAAGAAGTCAATTATTCCGAAAAGGTATTCAGACGTCAGTTAGCCGGGGAAGAATGGGCTAAGACACTTAATATTCCTACAGTTGGTTATCTCAACAGACGTATCATCAATCAGGATACCAGAGAACTGATTCTGGCTGCCGAAGCCCTGCAGGAGAGTCGTCTTACAGAGATCGCCGATATGATCGCAGCAAGACCCCAGGTCAAGTTCGTCATGATGGCCGGTCCTTCATCCTCAGGTAAGACCACAACATCCCAGAGACTGATCATTCAGTTGATGGCCAGAGGTTTGAGACCTCATTACATCGGCGTAGACAATTATTTCAAGAATCGCGCAGATACACCCCTTCTGCCAAATGGTCAGAAGGACTACGAAAGCCTTAATGCTGTTGATGTAGAGGGCTTTAACAGTGACATGCTTCGCCTCCTGAAAGGTGAAGAAGTTCCCATGCCTACTTATGATTTCCTGGAAGGTACCCGGGTCTACAAGGGTGATACCATTAAGTTAGGACCCAAGGATCTGCTGGTTATCGAAGGTATCCACTGCCTTAACGATCAGCTGTCCACAGCATTACCTCAGGAAAGTAAGTTTAAAATTTATCTCAGCGCACTGGCTCAGCTTAATCTGGATGAGCATAACTATGTTAAATCATCAGACGGCAGACTCATGCGTCGTATCATCCGAGATAATCGCACCAGAGGGCATTCAGCATCTAAGACACTGGCTATGTGGTCAACGGTCAGAAAGGGCGAAGAAGATCATATCTTCCCTTATCAGGATAGTGCCGATGTGGTATTTAACTCAGCCCTGCCTTATGAACTGGCTGTTCTCAAACAGTATATCCAGCCTCTGCTTTTCCAGATCGAACCCGGTGATCCGATGTTTGACGAAGCCAATCGTCTGCTGAAGTTCCTGGATTATGTGATCGGTATGCCTTCAGATGATGTACCTACCAACTCAATCCTGAGAGAATTTATCGGAGGCGGCTGTTTCCGTTTGTAATCTATTTGTGAATCTGTTAAGATATGTCGGGCAGAATATACGGCCGCGGCGGCTTAGGCCGACGAGGAAAGTCCGGGCTTTACAGGGCAGGATGCCGGATAACGTCCGGTGAGGGAAACCTTAAGGAAAGCGCAGCAGAAATGATACCGCCGGGAAACCGGTAAGGGTGAAATGGCAGTGTAAGAGACTACCGCTTCTCTGGTAACAGAGAGGGTCAATGCAAGCCCCATCCAAAGCAAGACCAAGTTGAAGCCATACGGTTGCCCGCCGTGCTTCAGGTAGGTCGCTTGAGCGTATCGGCAACGGTACGCCTAGATAGATGGCCGTACACGACAGAACCCGGCTTACAGTTCTGCCTATGATATAAAAAATAGAGAGTTCATTATGAACTCTCTATTTTTTGTGTCCGCCTGTATCTGGCGGGAATGTTTTGATTACTTTTTGCCTGTGAACTTTTCTTCGCAGTAACGGCAGCGGTAAACTTCATTTTCTTCATCTGTCAGAAGGAAGATCTGATCAAGAGAACGCTCGATGGATGTGATGCAGCGGGGGTTCTTGCAGGAGATGATGTTAACGATCTTCTTGGGCAGTTTCAGAACTTTCTTGTCGATGATCTCACGATCCTTGATGACATTAACAGTGATGTTGTGGTCGATGAAACCAAGAACATCCAGATCAAGGTAATCGATAGGGCATTCAACTTTGATGATATCCTTGCGGCCCATCTTGCCTGAACGGGCATTCTTGATGATAGCAACAGTGCAATCCAGCTTGCCAAGCTTCAGGTCGCGATAGATGGTCATAGCGTCACCGGCTTTGATATGGTCAAGAACGATACCTTCCTTGATCTCGCCGATAGACAGTTCATGATTCTCATTCATTTTGCTCATAATAAACCTCCCCTTTATTCAGCCAGTCCAAGCAGGGTAAGGATCAATGCCATACGGACATAGACACCATACTGGGCCTGCGGGAAATAAGCAGCTCTGGGATCGTCATCAACTTCAACGGCGATCTCGTTAACACGGGGCAGGGGATGCATGACGATCATGCTTTCCGGGGCAATAGCCATCTTGGCCTTGTCCAGGATGTAGAAGTCCTTCATGCGGATATAATCTTCTTCATTGAAGAAACGTTCTTTCTGAACACGTGTCATGTAGAGAACGTCCAGATCCTTCATGGTCTCTTCGTCCAGTTTGACAACTTCTTCGAAGGGGATGTTCTTAGCCTTAAGGGCTTCACGAACATAACTGGGAACGCGAAGTTCTTCAGGTGAGATCAGTACAAACTTGATGTTCTCATAACGGCTCAAAGCTTCGATGAGAGAGTGAACGGTACGACCAAACTTCAGGTCACCGCACAGACCATAGGTCATGCCTTCGAACTTGCCTTTGTAGGAATGGATAGTCAGAAGGTCTGTCAGTGTCTGTGTGGGGTGCTGATGACCACCGTCACCGGCATTGATGACAGGAACCAGAGATTTCTCAGAGGCTACCATGGGAGCGCCTTCTTTGGGATGACGCATAGCAATGATATCGGCATAGCATGAGATAACACGGGCTGTATCACCAACGGTTTCACCTTTGGAAACAGATGAAGAATCGGCTGAGTGGAAGCCAAGGGCTTTACCGCCAAGATTCATCATAGCAGCTTCAAAGGAAAGTCTTGTTCTTGTACTGGGTTCATAGAATAATGTGGCAATTTTCTTGCCTTCACAGATGTGAGCATATTTTTCCGGATTGGCTTCAATATCATGGGCCAGAGCCAGCAGTTTATCCAGCTCTTCAACGGAAAAATCCAAGGGGCTCATTAAGTGTCTGAGCATGGTTTGTGCCTCCTATAGCAGAGTTTACATATCGTAAAATATAATAATACAACCTATAGTCTAAATCAACCCAAACAGACAGTTTTTAGCACATCATTTAGTGGTTGCGTAAGGTCCTGACAACAAAAGAATGCTTGTTATGTGGTGCGGGCTCTTTTATAATAGATGCATAAAATAAATGTATATTTTCTATGGAGAAACACCATGAAAGATTTAGAAAAATTAAGAGATGAGATCGATCAGATCGACCGTCAGATGCAGCAGCTTTTTGAAGAGAGAATGAAGGTATCTGCCGGTGTTGCTGCCTTTAAAGCTCAGACCGGTAAGCCCGTACTTGATCCGGAAAGAGAGAAGGCATTATTGGATAAGCTGGCCGGAAGAGCTTCAGATGAAGAGATGGCAGAGGGCATCGTTAAGCTGTATACCACCCTGCTTGAGATCAGCAGAGATTATCAGAGTAAGAGGGTTTGATCGTGAAACTCATCAATGATTTAATTTTATACAGAGATATGCCGGAAGACGGCATTCTGGTAGATATGACAGGCATCGTCAGCCTGATTGAAAGTGA
>JAGHUB010000260.1 GCA_018065025.1 Candidatus Equihabitans merdae | reverse complement strand
CTGCCATTCATGGTAAAGGTATTGGCATTGTAACTGATCATAACGGAAACGTTACTTTCATCATCCATGATGGAACGGACCTGAGCCCAGTTATCACCGGTCTCCGTAACAATACCAACCAGACCACCATCGCCAAGTACGTTCATGTCTACCTGAATACCATCACGGGCACCCTTGTTGATAACGAAGGTGGTATACCAGTTACCGGGGTCCTTAGAGATAACCTCAGCAGCTACCTTGTCCAGATCGGCATAGGACTGATCCAGGTCATAGAGCTCTTCCAGACGCTGCAGTTTATCCTGGTCCTGAATCAGCAGATTATTCTGCTCAGTCAGCTCGGCGATTTCAGCGCGAAGGGCTTCATTTTCCTCGGCAAGTTCTTTAACACTTCGGAAACCATGGGACTGGTCCACGAAATAAAGACCGATATCATTAACCGCATTCTGGAAAGGTGTGATAACATAACCGGCTACAGCTCGAATAGGGGCTGCAACCAGATGTGTGGATAATGAGGTGACGATCAAACCGACGCAAACGATGACCATGATCACAAGCCAATGACGACTCTTTAATTGTCTATGCCTTCTTTTCATAAGCGTTCCTTAATTTGTCTGGTCCATTTATACAGACCTTTGTGATTGATGATTTCTTCCAGTCCCTTGATGGTGCATCTGTCATAGTACGAGGACAGATTAATGGGACAGCCGACGGCATCTCTGAAAAACAGTTCGATATCCGGAATACGGGTAGTACCGCCTGTCAGATAGATTCCTTCTTCTTTGATACTTCTTGCGATCTGGGGAGGTGTTCTCTCCAGGAATTCTACGATCTCACGGCAGATTAGCTGAACTTTTTCACCAACAGCATCATTTACCAGTGAGGATGTGACCACCACATCCTTAGGCAGACCGGACAGGGTATCCACACCGGTGATACGGCGGGCATCATCCCGACCGATGGTAAAGCTGGCTAAAACAGCCTTTAATCTTCGACCTGTGCGGTGACCGATCAGCAGATTCTTACGACGGCGCACTTCATCACAGATGGCCTCGTTCATCTGCTGACCGCCTATGGGAATACTCTTGGTAAAGACAACCATCTCATTAGCGATGATGGAAATATCCGTATTCTGAGCACCAACATTGACGATCATGCTTCCCTGTGTCTTTGACAGGGGAATGCCCAAAGCTACAGCATCGCAGATAGGTCTGTCTACCAGAAATACTTTCGGGTTCTTAAGGTAACCGGCATTACTGATGGCGTAATAAGCTCGCTCTTCAAGAGGAGTACAGACAGCCGGTACTGAATAATAAAGTGAAGGATTTAAGCCGATATGGGGTTCCAGTTTTTCCAGCAGCAGGTGAAGAAGAACTTCTACCCGGTCCATATCGTAAAGGGCACCTTCACGAACACTGCCGCCTACTTCGATACTGGGGGGATTCTTCTCAAACATCTGAAAAGCATCATTACCAACCGCCAGCAACTGATCCTTGTTTCTGACGGCTACCATATTCTTTTCAGAAAGAATCGTATTCTTTTTCTGATGGTAGATCTTGACTTCACTTGTGCCAAGATCGATTCCGAAAGTATTGCTTCCCAGCATGTTTTTATCTCACCAGTTTATTTTCTGCGAAGCTGTAATAGACGCCGTCTCCTATGATCAAATGATCCAGAAGAGGGATATGCAGCAGCTCTCCGCAGCTTTGTACTTTATCTGTTGTTATCTTGTCATCCTCACTGGGACTGGGGTCTCCGCTTGGATGATTGTGGATAAGGAGTATTCTGACGGCATGACAACGCAATGCCTCCAGAAAGATCTCCCGAGGTGACACCAGGGAAGCATTTACCGTCCCCACTGTCATCACATGATCCGATATGACCTGATTCCTGGTATTTAACATCACCGCGATCAGGTACTCCTGTTCCTTGTAGCGCAGAGCCTCCATATAGTACTCTGCCGCTGTTTTGGAATTCATGATCCTTACTTTCTTGCTGACCCTTGACTGAGCGATACGCTTGGATAATTCTCCGATACAGAGGATCTGAATGGCTTTGACTTTGCCGATTCCCTGTATCCCTACCAGTTCATCGTAGGTGAGTCGGGGAATACTGTTGAGACCGTGTTCCTCGGGATGAAGCTTTAAAATATCATCCGCCAGGTCCACAGAATCGGCACCTTGCCTGCCGGTTCTAAGGATAACTCCCAACAATTCTCTGTCAGTTAATGACTCCGGCCCATACTCCATGCAGCGCTCATAAGGTCTTTCTGATTCAATGGTTTCATGCTTGTTTTCTGCTTTCACATAACACACTTTCCCTCAAATCAGATAATACCGCAAATTACATCTTAACATGATAAGACCCCCTTTTCAAGTAAAGGGGGTCCGGATGGATTTCTTATAAAATTATAAAATCAAGTGTGTTCGGAGCGATAAAGGGAGGCCAATATCTCAGCGGCCTTCATGCCGTCAATGGCTGCCGATGTGATACCGCCTGCATAACCGGCACCTTCGCCGATGGGATAGACACCACGAATGCTGGACTGCATGGTCTCATCTCTCTCCAGACGAACCGGTGAAGAGGTTCTGGCTTCAAAGCCTGATAACAAGGCATCAGGTCTGTCAAATCCCTTGATGGAACGACCGAAAGCATCGATACCTTCTATCAGAGTTTCTTTAAGAAATGGAGGCAGGCCGTCATCGATACGGGTCAGTTCAGATACGCCCTTATGCATCATGCAGACATCCCCCAGACGATCACTTGCTCTTCCATTTCTGAAATCATCATACAACTGAACCGGGATCTTGCCTCCCGCTGCCATGTAAGCTCGTCTCTCAAGCTCGCGCTGGAAAGCAAGACCTGACAAAACACCATTGTCCCTGTCATTTTCAAAAGGCTGATAATCTGAAGGATCAACGGTAACGATCAAGGCACTGTTGGCATTAAGACTATCTCGTTTCTGATAGCTCATACCATTGACGCAAAGGTGACCTTCCTCAGAGGAAGCATTGACTACATAGCCGCCGGGACACATACAGAAAGTATAGATACCGCGACCATTTGAAGCCTTGTGTGTCAATGAATAAGGTGAGGGAGGCAGCTTCTTCCGTTCCCTTACATACTGAGA
>JAGHUB010000255.1 GCA_018065025.1 Candidatus Equihabitans merdae | reverse complement strand
GATCCCCAAGTATTTAAGGAGACAGAAGATCGCCTTAATACCATCAATCGACTGAAAGCCAAGTACGGACGGACTATTGAAGCTGTACTGGATGCTCTGTCTGATAAGCAAAATGAGTTCGAAGAACTGGCAGCCTTTGAAGAACGCCAGGCTCAAGCAGAGCAGGCATTTGAAGCGGCCAAGACAGAACTGGAAGAAGCTACTTTGGTTCTGACAGCCAAGAGAAAAGAGTGCGCTCGTTCCTTCGAAAGCGAGGCAGCTGCTCATTTCATGGATCTCAATTTCGCCCGGGCAGATTTCAGACTGGATTTTTCAGTGAAAAATGATTATACTGCCAATGGTCGAGATGATGTAGAATACATGATAGCTACCAACCCCGGTGAGCCCATTCTTCCTTTGAAGACAGTAGCATCCGGCGGTGAATTGTCCAGAATCATGCTGGGCATTCGTACCATGTTCGCCGATCGAGATCATGTAGAAACCCTGATCTTCGACGAAATAGATACCGGTATCAGCGGCAGAACAGCCCAGAAGGTTGCTGAAAAGCTGCAGCTGGTCTCGGAAAAACATCAAACATTTTGCATTACTCATTTACCGCAGATCGCGGCTATGGGTGATAACCATTATCGTATTATGAAGGAAATTTCGGCTGATATTGCTGAGACCAAGATCGAAGCTTTGTCCCAGGAAGAGGCTGTTGAGGAATTGGCCCGACTTCTTGGCGGTGCGGAGATCAATGACATCACATATCAGGCCGCGTCAAATATGAACCAACTGGCGATGCAGAAAAAGAAAGGATAGTATTATTATGAAAAACATTTTATTTGCAGCTTCTGAGAGTCTGCCTTTCTTAAAGACTGGCGGATTGGCTGACGTTGTCGGTTCACTGCCCAAGAATCTGGACAAGCGCTACTACGACTGCCGTGTCGTTATGCCTTATTACAGCTGCATTCCCCAGAAGTGGAAAGATCAGATGGAATTTGTTACTTCTTTCTACATGGATTTCAATTATCGCAGCAACTATGTCGGCGTTCTGACTTGTCAGTATGAAGGCGTCACATTCTATTTTATTGATAACCAGGATTATTTCACAGGCGACAAGCCCTATGAAGGCATTCCCCAGGATTTGGGCCGTTTCATGTTCTTCAGCAAGGCCGTTTTAGCTATTCTGCCCAACGTTGATTTCCGTCCTGACCTTATCCATTGCCATGACTGGCAGACAGGTCTGGTACCGGTCTATCTGAATTCTATCTTCCAGGATAATGAATTCTACTGGGGCATCAAGTCTGTTATGACTATCCACAATCTGAAGTTCCAGGGTATCTGGGATCTGAAGACTGTTCAGTCTATCGCAGGTCTGCCGGATTACTATTTCACACCGGACAAGCTGGAGTACAAGGGTGACGGCAACATGCTCAAGGGCGGTCTGGTTTATGCCAATGCCCTGACAACTGTTTCTTCTACCTATGCCGAAGAAATCAAGACACCTTACTATGGTGAAGGTCTGGATGGCCTGATGCGTGCCAGATCCAATGATCTGCGTGGTATCGTCAATGGTATCGACTATGATTCCTTCAATCCGGCTGATGATGAAAACCTTTCTACCTGCTTCACAGTGGATACTTTCCGTCGTGACAAGAAGAAGGTCAAGATGGCTCTTCAGAAAGAGCTTGGTCTTCCCGTTGATTCCAAGGTTATGACCATCGGTATCGTTTCACGTCTGACAGATCAGAAGGGCTTCGATCTGATCGCTCACGTTATGGATGAAATGTGCCAGGATGCTGTTCAGTTTATCGTTCTTGGTACCGGTTCACAGCAGTATGAAGATATGTTCCGTTACTTCGCCGAGAAGTATCCGGACAAGGTATCTGCTCAGCTTTATTACAACGAGGCTCTGTCTCATAAGATCTATGCAGCTTGTGATGCTTTCCTGATGCCTTCACAGTTTGAGCCCTGCGGTCTTTCACAGCTTATCTCTCTGCGATATGGCTGCGTACCCATCGTTCGCGAAACAGGCGGCCTGAAGGACACTGTAGAGCCTTACAACGAATATGAACATACAGGTACAGGCTTCAGCTTCAGCAACTACAATGCTCATGAGATGATGGATGTGGTTCGTTATGCTGAAAGCGTCTTCTATGACAAGAAGCGTGAATGGAACAAGATCGTTGAGCGTGGTATGAAAGCAGACTTCTCTTGGAAGCAGTCAGCATTGAAATATCAGGAGCTTTACGATTGGCTCATTGGTTTCTAATTTCTAAGAAATCACCCATTAAGCTATATAATGATCCGGCGGGATATCCCGCCGGATTTTTTTATCCCAGCCGTTATTTTTTTCGTATATCATGGACATTCTTTCTTTTCCGAGAAAAATGATTGACGTTATTCCTTCTTTCGTGTATGATAGACACATAGCGAACAGGCGTTCGAATAGTTATATAAGGGGAAAAATTAATGAAAGATAATTCTAAGATTCGTGAAGAAAAAGAACGGGCTCTTGAAGCAGCCATTGGTCATATTGAGAAAGAATTCGGTAAGGGCACAGTGATGAAGCTTGGTGAAAAGCAGGCTAATCTGGGTGTTGAATCTGTTCCTACAGGTTCCCTGTCACTGGACCTTGCTCTTGGTATCGGTGGTATCCCCAAGGGTCGTATCATTGAAGTATATGGTCCGGAATCCAGTGGTAAGACAACTCTGGCACTTCATATGGTAGCTGAAGTCCAGAAGCAGGGTGGTATTGCCGGTTTCGTAGATGCCGAACATGCTCTGGATCCGGTATATGCTCGCAATATCGGTGTTGATATCGAGAACCTTTATATCTCACAGCCCGATTCCGGTGAACAGGCTCTGGAGATTACAGAGACCATGGTCCGCTCCGGTGCTATCGATATCATCGTTGTGGATTCTGTAGCCGCTCTGACACCTCAGGCTGAAATCGATGGTGACATGGGTGATTCTCATGTAGGTCTCCAGGCGCGTCTTATGAGCCAGGCTCTGCGTAAATTGACAGCTTCTGTCAGCAAGACCAAGTGTATTGTTATCTTCATCAATCAGCTGAGAGAGAAGATTGGCGTTATGTTTGGTAATCCCGAAACCACAACCGGTGGTCGCGCTCTGAAGTTCTACGCTTCAGTACGTATGGACGTACGCCGTATTGAACAGTTGAAGGTGGCCGGTGAAGTAACCGGTTCCCGCACTAAGGTTAAGGTTGTTAAGAACAAGGTGGCTCCGCCTTTCAGAGAAGCTCAGTTTGATATTATGTTTGGTCGTGGTATCTCCAAATCAGGCGATGTTCTTGATCTGGCTGTAGCTGCTAACGTGGTTGATAAGAGTGGTGCCTGGTTTGCCTATAACGGCAACAAGATCGGTCAGGGCAGAGAGAATGCCAAGAATTTCCTTGAAGAGAATCCCCAGATTATGGCCGAGATCGAGACAAAGGTTCGTCAGCTTCACGGACTTACTGCAGAAGATGGTGAATCAGATCAGAAAGATAAAGCTGAATAAGCAGAAGTATTTTAAATGAAACCAATGGAAGATATGACACCGGATGAAGAGATTCAGAAGGCTAAGAAGAAGGCCATGGATCTTCTGCTGGTCCGGGATCGTACAGAACATGAATTATTAGAGCGTTTAGACAGGGCATCCTTCAGTCATGAAGCAGCCCTGTCTGCTTTGTCCTATGTCAAAAGTTATGGCTATGTTAATGATGAAAGATTTGCCAGACATTATCTGGAAGTTTTTAAAGAAAGCCGCAGCATACGCCGTATTATCTACGACCTTAAAAATAAAGGCATCTCAGAAGCCTTGATCCACATGATTTTGGAAGAGCAGGAGGGAGAGAGTCAGAAGGCTCTGGTAAGGCAGCTGGCTCTTAAAAAATGGCGGACCTTGAATCATGATGATCCAAAGTCGCGTCAGAAAGTCATCGCTTCTATAGCCAGAAAGGGCTTCCGCATGGGGGATATACTCAGCGTCATGGAAGAGCTTGAAAGCCAAAGCCGGGAAGATTTTGCCGATGATTCGGATAGTTTTAGCCTGCCCGGAGAGGGGCCATATTGAAGAGTCAATTGCTTGACATAAGTTTCAAAAACAGATAATATTAATTCTGTTGTATCCATTTGTACAATGAAAACTAAATATGGAGGTGCTCCTGTGACAAGTGTTTTAATTAACATCATTGTTGCAGTAGTCGCTTTACTCATTGCCGTTCCGGTAACTCGCAAGGTAGTTCTTTCTCAGAAGAGTAAGAGAGATGCTGCCAAGATCGAATCAGCAGAGGAGCAGGCAAGAAGTATTATTGATGAGGCTATTAAAACAGCCGAAACCAAAAAACGTGAATCCATGATTGAGGTTCAGGAGAATTCTCTTCGTGCTCGTAATGAAGTTGAAAAAGAAATCAAAGAAAGACGAGCTGAGATCACCAAACAGGAGAGACATATCCGTTCTAAAGAAGATCTGCTTGATAAAAAGACAGATGCTATGGAAAGACGTGAAGCCGACTATGCAGCAAAAGAAGCCGCGTTAAATCGCAAGATCAAGGAAGTTGAAGAGCAGCACGAGAAGGCCATGTATGAGCTGGAGAGAGTTGCCGGTATGACTGCAGAAGAAGCCAAAGCTAAACTTCTGGAAGAAGTCCGTGAAGATGCAACTACTGATATCGCACGTATCTATCGTGATATCAATGAACAGGCTAAACTTGATGCCGATCGCAAAGCCCAGGAAGTTGTTGTCAACACCATTCAGCGTTGTGCAGTTGATCATGTATCCGAAGCAACTATTTCAGTTGTTCAGTTGCCCAGCGATGAGATGAAGGGTCGCATCATCGGTCGAGAAGGTAGAAACATTCGTACCTTTGAAACCATGACAGGTGTAGATCTGATCATTGATGACACACCGGATGCTGTTGTTCTTTCCGCTTTTGATCCTGTCAGAAGAGAAATCGCAAGAATCGCCCTTGAGAAACTGATCATCGACGGACGTATCCATCCTGCCCGAATTGAAGAAATGGTAGAGAAGGCTAAGAAGGAAGTTGAGCGCAAGATGAAAGAAGATGGTGAGAATGCCGCTTTGGAAGTCGGTGTCAACAACCTGCATCCTGAAATTATCAAGTTACTGGGTCGTATGCGTTACAGAACCTCTTATGGTCAGAATGCTCTTAAGCATTCCATCGAAGTCGCCCAGCTTACCGGTCTTCTTGCCGGCGAATGCGGCTGTGATGTACGTATGGCTAAGCGTGCCGGTCTTCTTCATGATATCGGTAAGGCTATCGACCATGAGATCGAAGGTTCACACATTCAGATCGGTTCCGATATCTGTCGCAAGTTCAAGGAAAATGATACGATTATCAATGCCGTTGAAAGTCACCATGGCGATACAGAGCCCAAGACACTTATTGCTTGTCTTGTTCAGGCCGCAGATGCTATCTCTGCCGCCAGACCGGGTGCTCGTCGTGAGACACTGGAAACTTACACTAATCGTCTTCAGAAACTTGAAGAGATCACAAACAGCTTTAAGGGCGTTGATAATTCATACGCCATTCAGGCCGGTCGTGAGATTCGCATTGCTGTTGTACCCGAGCAGGTATCCGACGCTGAGATGGTTCTGCTTGCCAGAGATATTGCTAAACAGATCGAATCTGAACTGGAATATCCGGGTCAGATCAAGGTTAATATGGTCCGCGAAAGCAGAGCGGTGGATTACGCCAAATAAGAAAAAGAAGAGTTCTTTCGGGAACTCTTTTTTTATTTCTCAATCTGTGCTCGGGTGCTTACATAATTTTTTTATGTAAATTTCACAACTGCTCAAACAAGATATAGATATCTGTGCCGATTATGGTAACCATATCTTGTGATTGGTCGTAAAACCCTTTGGTTTATGCGAAAAATGGCAACAATTTTGGTTTGATTTTATGTAAATTAGCGATATAATGTATCAGTAGTTCTCTGGGGAGAGGACTGCAGGGTTATGAAGGGTGAATTGCTTTTAAATAATCGGATAAGGTTGTATGTACCGTATGAAAGAAGCAATTCAAAAGTTTATACGTTATTATCATAAGATTAAAAAGTCTTCAGGAAATACTGAGGCCTCTTATCGTCGTGATCTGGAGAAGCTTAGTGATTATCTCGAATCACAGGCCGGCGTTCACGATTGGAGTGAGGTGACTCAGACACATCTGAACAGCTATACACTGGGGATGGAGAGAGATAATTATGCTCCCTCATCTATTTCCCGTGCTATTGCGTCCATGAATGCTTTCTTCACTTACATGGAGAAGAAGCATCTGATCGATGAGAATCCGGCATCTGAATTAAAGCGTCCGAAAGTAGCCAAGGCTCTTCCGCAGATTATGACTGTGGCAGAGATTGAAAGTCTGCTTAAACAGCCTGATGTATCCAAGGCCAAAGGACAGCGTGATCTGGCTATGCTGGAGTTACTTTATGCTACCGGTATGCGTGTTTCAGAATTAATTGGAATTCGTGTGGATGATCTGAATCTTCCGCTGAACTATGTTGTTTGTCACGACAGTAAGACAGAACGTATCATTCCTTTTGGTAAGGCAGCCGGCAAAGCATTGGATAATTATCTTAAGAATGCACGTCCGTCATTTATCAAAGAAAAAGAGTCAGATTATCTCTTCACCAATTGCAGTGGTGGTTCTATGAGCCGTCAGGGCTTCTGGAAGCTTCTGAAGGGATGTGCATCCGATGCCGGTATTGAGCATGAGATCACACCTCATACACTTCGTCATTCCTTTGCATCACATATGATTCAGAATGGTGCAGATCTCAAGAGTGTACAGGAGATGCTTGGTCATACCGATATCACAACGACTCAGATGTATGTGGATCTGAATCTTTCACATATGAAAGACGTATACGCTAAATCACATCCGAGGAAATAATTATGCCGCTTTATGGAGATACACATCTGCATTCGTCATTTTCGACAGATTCAGACACACCGCCGGAAGAAAACATCGAGATGGCCATTGAAAAAGATCTGGCCTATCTTTGTATGACCGATCATTTGGATTGGGATTATCCGGTGGAAGGAGAGTTCTTTGATTTTTCTGTACCGGACTATTTCGTGAAAATGAAAGAACTTAAGGCAAAGTACGCATCTAAGATCAAATTGCTGATCGGTGTTGAGATGGGTATGCAGAGCCACCTGGGAAGCCGTTACGATAAGCTTATTCAGGACAATCCTTTTGATTATGTTATTGCCTCCCAGCACCTGGTCTATAACAAGGATCCCTGGTATCCGGAGACCTTCGAAGGTGTAGAAGAGAGGCAGTTGTATCGCTCTTATTTTGAAGAGACCTTGGAGAACCTTCGTTCCTTCAAGAAGTACGATGCATTGGGGCATCTGGATTACATCTTCAGATACGGGAAGGAATCCAGGACCTATCATTATTATGAATATGCAGATGTTCTGGACGAGATCCTCAAATTGCTGATCTGCCGGAACAAAGCACTGGAAGTTAACACGGCGGGAATTAGGAAGCGCCTGGGTGCTCCCAATCCTTCAGCGGAAGTCCTGAAAAGGTATCGGGAGCTTGGTGGAACACTTGTTACGCTGGGCAGTGATTCCCATAAACCGTTCTCAATCGGTTATGCTTTTGAAGAGACTGTAGCACTGTTAAGACAGCTTGGATTTACTCATGTCGTGTATTATGAGCAACACAATCCGAGATTTGTTAAAATTTAAGCAATTAGTGCTTGCATTTTTGTTTGGTATTCAGTAAAATACACTCGGTTTTACTGATGAAAATTTTTAACGGAGGGTTTAAATATGTCAGTTAGAGTTGCTATTAATGGTTTTGGTCGTATTGGTCGTCTGGCTTTCAGACAGATGTTCGGTGCTGAAGGTTATGAAATCGTTGCTATCAACGATCTTACAAGCCCGAAGATGCTTGCTCACCTTCTGAAGTATGATTCTTCTCAGGGTAAGTATGCTAAGGCTGATGCTGTAACAGCCGGCGAAGATTCCATCACAGTTGATGGTCAGGAAATCAAGATCTATGCTTTCCCGGATGCTAACAATTGTCCGTGGGGCGAACTGAACGTTGACGTCGTTCTGGAATGCTCTGGTTTCTACACATCCAAGGCTAAAGCTCAGGCTCATATCAATGCTGGTGCTAAGAAAGTTGTTATTTCTGCTCCGGCCGGTAATGATCTGCCGACAGTTGTCTTCAATGTTAACCATGACATCCTGACATCTGAAGACACAATCATTTCTGCTGCTTCCTGCACAACAAACTTACTTGCTCCCATGACAAAGGCTCTGAACGACCTGTCTCCCATCTAGTCCGGTATCATTTGCACAATCCACGCTTACACAGGCTACCAG
>JAGHUB010000029.1 GCA_018065025.1 Candidatus Equihabitans merdae | reverse complement strand
GTTCATGCATGCCTTGGATTTCCACTTCGCCGTCAATGGCGGACAGAAAGTTATCCTTCTCTTCCGGCAGCATCATGAATGCCAATCCACAGCCTGCACTGATCTGAGTAGGCAGGGGAATCAGACGTCCCTTGACGCCTTTGCTCTGTGCCATTGACTCTGCAGCGATGGCATCATGGGTGGTTCTGAAGGTTGCCACCGCCTTTAAGCTCATCTTCAGCATAGTATTAGATACGGATCAGATGACCTGCTTTGCTCATCTTTTCGACGATGGTGTACATGTTGGTAACGCCGCCTACAGCAAGCTTTTCTTTGATGCCGTAGAAATCAAGGCATGTACCGCATGTCAGGATCTCAACACCACGTTCTGCCATATCCTGCAGATCAGCCAAGGCCGGGCTGCCTTCAACAGTCAGTTTAGCACCGCCATTGAAGAAGAGAATGGTGGCGGGCAGTTCTTCCTGCTGAGCCAGAGCATAGACGAAAGCCTTAGCCAGGTTGCGGCCCAGTGTGGCATCGCCCTGACCCATCTCGTCAGTACCAACAGCAACAACCAGGGTTCTCTTTGCGGGAATATTGCAGAAAACAGCAGCTTCAGCTTCGGCAGCAGCTTCACCGCCAAGAGCAGCAGCATCTGTAGGTGTCAGAGCCAGAGTCCATGTGCCATCGCCATTATCAGTTTTGGCAACAGTGCATTTCTTGCTGTCTGCCATACGAGAAACATTTTCTACGGCAGCAGCATTGTCAACGATAACTTCCAGAACTTCGCCTGCAGCAAGTTCTTTGAGAGCTTTAATAGATAAAACAACAGGTTCCGGACAGGGTTTACCTTTGCAATTTAAGACCATAATAATACCTCCAAGAAATGGTTTCATACTGCGTCTATCTTACCAAACTCACGCCACGATATAGATATTGATTTCTGATAGAAACCCTCGATTTATTAAGAGAAATAATAAATAAACTCAAAATATAACTCCCATTTACCACTATCATTACATTCCTTGATGAAAAGCCGACAGTCCATTTCACAGGACCATCGGTTATGTCATTTTTTATAAAATAATATTATCCGTTCTGCGGGGCATTTCCCTGGTGGAGATCAGCTCCGCACCGGCAAATAACTGGCGGCAGGCCATTTCGTAAGTGTCAATATCTCTGGCTTTGCGGATGGCTTTGACCATCTTGCGGCTGTCTTCTGTCAGAATGGTCTCCCAGTAGACCCACAGTTCCTTCATATGTCCAAGCAGGTGGGCAGGACCTGAGAAGGATGTGCGATAGGATTCAAAGATGCCATCATGGAAAGCCTTCAGCTCCTGTACAGTCAGCGCCTGGCCACCCTGCATCTCACGAATGAGGGCGGGATTCCGCAGCAAGCCGCGGCCAAACATCAATGAAGAAGCCTGAATGCCGTCGGCGTCTGAGGGCGTATAAAGGTTGCCATTGTAGCACAGTGTCAGCTTTGAGGAGGCTGCTACCTTGTCGTAGATCTCACGGTGAGGAATGCCCCGGTAGAATTCTTTTCTCGTGCGAGGATGGATGATCAACTCACTGATGGGATATTTCTCATACATGGCAAATAAAGCATCTGCTTCATCCGGACTTTCCACGCCGATTCTGGTCTTGACAGACACATCCACCAGGCCATTCAAAGCCCCATAGATTTCATCCAGGAAATGGTCCAACTCTGTGGGAAATCCCAGGAATCCGGAGCCCTTGCCCTTGTTGGCCACAGTGGGTGAAGGACAGCCAAGATTCAGATTCACCTCATCGTAGCCCAGATCCTTCAGCATTTTAGCGGTAATGATAAAGCTCTCGGCATCATTGGTGAGAACCTGAGGCACGGCATGAAACCCCTCATTTTTCTCAGGTGACACATCGGTCTTCTCTTTATTTTTCAGATGCCCCTTCAGATGAGGGGCCATAAAAGGAATATAGTATTTATCTGCCCCGGGGAATAAACGGTGGTGTACCTGACGGAACTGCCAGCCCGTGATACCCTCTAAGGGCGCTGTATAATATCGCATGCGGTCATATATCTCTTTCTGAAAATGTCATGCAGCAAAACCATGATGCTCATCAACAGATACGGGGCAGTCCTTCGCCCTGCAAAATGTTGAGATTGCGAAGGCCGCCGATGGGGGTCTTCATAATGAGCTGACCAGGATGATTCTCTGTGACAGAGCCGATGACAGCAGCATTTTCCCCATATTTAGCAGAGCGGATGATTTCAAGTGCCTGATCTGCCTGATCAGCCGGTACGATAGCCACCAGCTTACGTTCATTTCCCATATAAAGAGGATCCAGGCCCAGCAGATTGCTGAAATCTTTGACCTTATCGGTGACAGGGATAGCCTTCTCTTCGATGTCAAAACCAAGCTGAACCCCTTCTGCCAGCTCCTTAAGTACGGTAGCCAGGCCGCCGCGAGTAACGTCACGAAGTGTATGTACCTGAATACCGGCCTGCTTGAGAGCTGTCACCATCTGGGTAAGAGGTGCATTATCGCTGGCCACATCGGTAGCAATACTTAAACGATTAGACAAAATAGTGGCATGATGGTCACCCATAGTACCGGATACCAGGATCTTGTCTCCGGCCTTCACATCAGCAGCTGATGGAGCCCAGTCCCCTACGATGCCTACGCCGGCTGTATTGATGTAGAGGCCGCCATTGCCTTCTACAACCTTGGTATCCCCTGTTACCACCTTGACACCGGCTTCAGCAGCTGTGGCTGCCATAGACTTAACCACACGCTTAAGAGTCTCGATATCCAGGCCTTCTTCCAGGATAAAACCGGCTGTCAGATATTTGGGCTCTGCGCCTCGCATCAGCAGGTCATTGACAGTGCCGCATACACACAGACGACCGATATCGCCCCCGCGGAATTCCAGAGGGGTTACCACAAAACTGTCTGTGGTAATGGCCAGTTTTGCACCGCCTTCCACCACAGCAGCATCTTCAAGAGGAGCGGACTTGTCGTAACCAAATGCCTCTCCAAATATCTCATCTATTAACTGTCCTGTAGCAGCACCACCGCTGCCGTGGACCATCATAATCTTATCCATGTATACTCCGTTTCTTTTACCTATTCAGGCTTGCCTTAGCCCGCCACTTCTGCCAGATCCTTGACCACTTCCCCGGCGATGATCAAACCCGCCACAGAGGGCACGAAAGCCACGCTGCCGGGTGTAGAGCGACGGCTGCTGGGCTCACCACTCTTATCCTGTCCCGGTGTCAGAGCCTCTTCTGTGGAATACACCACCTTGATGTGCTTGAGGCCACGCTTCTTGCATTCACGCCGCATGACTTTGGCCAGCGGGCAGATAGATGTTTTGGAAATGTCCGCCACCTGGAATTTGGTGGGATCCAGCTTATTTCCCGCACCCATACTGCTGATGACGGGAACATTATTTTCTTTTGCCCGGGAAATGATCTCCAGTTTCGCGGTGACGGTATCTACCGCATCGACTGCATAATCATAATCCGCGAAATCAAATGTATCGGCATTTTCCGGAAGATAAAAACAGGGGCGCACCTCAACCTGAATCTCAGGATTGATGCTGCGGGCACGT
>JAGHUB010000363.1 GCA_018065025.1 Candidatus Equihabitans merdae | reverse complement strand
CCATCGTTGATCGTCTCCGCAAGGAATTCGACATCGTTCACCTGTGCGGCAAAGGCAAGGTTGATGAAGAACTCATGGGCAAGGATGGCTACCTTCAGTATGAATACATCCGTGAAGAACTGCCGGACCTCTTCGCTCTGGCTGATATCGTTATCTCCCGTGCCGGCGCCAACGCTATCTGTGAACTGCTGGCCCTGAAGAAACCCAACCTGCTGATTCCCCTGTCTGCCAAAGCCAGCCGCGGCGACCAGATCCTGAATGCCGCCTCCTTTGAAAAGCAGGGATTCTCACTGGTCCTTCAGGAAGAAGACATCACCGATGATGTTCTCTTTGACACCGTCACGAAGCTCTATCAGGAAAAAGATGCTTTCGCTCAGACCATGGCTGAACATACCCAGAAAGATGCCATCACCATCATCACCGAACTCATCGAAGAAGTTCGCCTGAAGAGGGATGAAGAAGAAGTGGCTGAGGAAGCAGAAGGCGAAGAAATTGAAGAAGCTTCAGAAGAAGCTGAGGCTGAAGAAGTAGAATAAATCTCATTAGTATACGCAAAAAGGGAGTCGACACACATCGGCTCCCTTTTCTTTGTTCATTTCAAGACATCTTCAATTAATGAGCGCCTTCAGTCAAATCCTCAGGCGTTAAAACCATTAACCAGTTTTTCTTTCACATCATCGCTTAATGTGCCGGGATTCCAGCCAACGATAGCTTCGCCGCCTTCATAGCGGGGAATGATATGAACGTGATAATGGAAAACTGTCTGACCGGCGCATTCGTTATTGTTCTGAACAACGTTGAAGCCGTCGCAACCTGTGACTTCCATCAGCTTGGCACCGATCTGTTTTGCCAGTACATGAGCCTTGGCGATCAGGTCATCCGGCATTTCCAGAAGATTGGCATAATGAGCCTTGGGCAGGATCAGGCAATGACCATCTGTGGCCGGGCCGGCATCCAGGATAACGCGGAAATCATCATTTTCAAAAAGTGTGGCTGTGGGGATATTCCCATTAGCTAATAAACAGAAAATACAATCAGACATATTTTTCCTCCCTTTGGGCTTATTTATGATGGGTATTGTGATCATTCACTTATCCCATTCTATCACCTTCTATTTCCCCTCGGAAGAGAAAACTCTCATCTCCAAATGTCACCCGGTCTCCATCCTGGAGAAGGATAGTCCGCTCCGGCGGCAGCAGCTGCCCATTTACGTAGGTACCGTTGACACTGCGAAGATCCGTGATATAGCACCCCTCATTTCGTTTAAACAAAGCAGCATGCACCCGACTGCCGCCGGGATGATGCAGCTGAAAGTCCACATCGTCACTGCGGCCGGCAATATTAATGCCTTCCCGAATGCGAATCGCCTCCGAATTGCCGCTTTCTGTAATCATCTTATATTCCATTTTGTTTCCTCTTTATCTTGTTTTTAAAGAGCCATCCTCTTGCCAATTTATCTACCATTATTGAAGCAGGTGCCTCTCTCAACGATTCTGCATTCTGTCAATGTTATTCCTCAGTACAGATCCAATCAAATATTGAGATATATTGCCTGCACGTTTTTTTCAATACAATCAGACATAATGCCCGCGTAACATCCGTAAAGCGATCAGACATAACGCCATAACCAGAAGGCCGAGAATACCAACACGGTGATGAGCAATGTCACCAGAGCACCTCGTAAAGCCACCCAGCGGCGTCCTCTCCTCCTGCCTTTCTTTATGGCTTGAGGGTCATCTCCCAGACCATCGTCTTCATAATCATAGGATCTGCCTCTGTCATATGATTTGCCGTCTTCATCCACATAGCCTTCGTCATAAGAGTCGCCTTGACTCCCCGGTCCACCACCAAGGACGCTATTATATTCATGTACGCCCATAGGATGCTGACTGTGTACACGCCCCATAGTCTCAAGGACCGTATCCCTGAACAAATTCCAGTTAATGGCATCACTGTTGTCCAGTTGGTTTTGCAGCTTGGCGATCAACTCCTGACTTGCACGGATGTAATCATCCACGTGTTGAAATGACCTTTGAAGATATCCGGCTAACATTTCCAGCAAACTCCGGACTTGCTCTTTCAGTTTCACCTGATTGCCGGGAAGATAGAGAAATAACCACTCCCCATCCACACCCCTGAAGACCAGACTTTCA
>JAGHUB010000150.1 GCA_018065025.1 Candidatus Equihabitans merdae | reverse complement strand
TCCCAGGATTCAGCTAATGATCTGGGATAGGTCTGCTCAATACGTTCTGTTAATTCACGACTCTTCATATAGTGATAACACCTCTTGGATCAGTTCTTTCTCCTGTCGGACCTGAGCGCATTTTATACGGCTGTTTTCCGACTGTGAAGCTTCCAAAGTATCGATCAGTTTTTCACGCAAGGCTCCCTGAGCTAATAAATAGCCTTTTAAAGCCTCATTACGCTTCCTGATGAGAAATGGTCCATAGAGCCACTCTTTGTCTGTCAGAGGCTCCTGTGTGCCCGGCTGGGCCTTGATGACGGCATAATACTTGCCTTCGTCAATGACCATCTCTTCATCCGAAATGAAAAAGCCTAATGAAGCCACAGCCTTGCGAAGAACATCCAGATCGGACTGAGGCTCCAGAATGATCTGACTGAAATGATGTAGTCGATCCGCTGCATCATTAAGAATACGCGCCATCAGCATGCCACCCATACCGGCGATAACCAGTGCCCCGTCAGGAGGAGATGCCGGCACGCCATCCCATTTGACCAGGGATAACTGATCTGTAAAACCGGCTCTTTCCTTGTTCGCTTCAGCCATTTTCAAAGGACCTTCTCTAAGATCGCTGCCCAGAGCAAAATCTACTTTGCCCTGTTCCAGAAGATAAATGGACAGCAGGGCATGGTCACAGCCTACATCTGTGACTGCCCCGCAGGGATCGATCATATCAGCAATTGTCTGTAAACGACCGGATAATTTAACCATTACTCAAGATAATCCTTCAGCTTTCTGCTGCGGCTGGGATGACGAAGCTTACGCAGAGCTTTGGCTTCGATCTGACGGATACGTTCACGGGTAACATTGAATTCTTTACCGACTTCTTCCAGTGTTCTGGCACGACCGTCGTCCAGACCGAAACGCAGACGGAGAACCTTCTGTTCACGATCTGTCAGAGTATCCAATACTTCATTAAGCTGTTCTTTTAACAGCGTGAAGGCTGCGGCATCAGCCGGAACAGGTACGTTCTCATCCTGGATGAAGTCACCAAGATGGCTGTCTTCCTCTTCACCGATAGGTGTTTCCAGAGATACCGGTTCCTGAGAGATCTTAAGAATCTCACGGACACGTTCCGGTGACATATTCATCTTCTCGGCGATTTCTTCAGTGGTAGGTTCACGGCCAAGTTCCTGAAGCAGCTGACGTGAGACACGGATCAGTTTGTTGATGGTCTCAACCATATGAACCGGGATACGGATAGTTCTGGCCTGGTCAGCGATGGCTCTTGTGATAGCCTGACGGATCCACCATGTGGCATATGTAGAGAACTTGAAGCCCTTATGATAATCGTATTTTTCAACAGCCTTAAGAAGACCCAGGTTACCTTCCTGAATCAGGTCCAGGAAGAGCATGCCGCGACCTACGTAACGCTTGGCAATAGAGACTACCAGACGCAGGTTGGCTTCTGCCAGCTTCTTCTGAGCTGCTTCACCTTCGGGACCGCCAAGTTCCATCTTCTTGGATAATTCGATTTCTTCTTCAGAAGTCAGCAAGGCAACCTTACCGATTTCTTTCAGATACATACGAACCGGATCTTCGATGGCGATACCTTCCGGAACAGAAAGGTCGATCTTGGAAATATCTACTTCTTCAACGTCATCTGTGATATCGATGTCATCATCATCGGCCAGAAGCAGGACCTGGTCATCTACTTCCTGGCTGTCTTCTGTGCGGAGTACATCCACACCGGCAGTCTCCAGGAATTCAAGAACCTTCTCCATGTCTTCGGAACTCAGAGTGACCTCTGCGAAGGTATCGTTGATCTCCTTATAGTCCAGAACTTTCTTTTTCTTATCAGAAAGCATCAGAAGCTCTGTTAATTTCTGGGTAAAGGCTAAATCATTTGTTGTCATATTTTTTCTCCTGTATTCTGATAGGACAGATGAAACATTTTACTGCTCTTCAGTTGTTCAAGCTCTGTCTTTCGCTTAGTCAGTGTCATCAATTCTTCCACATCACCCTGCCAGTTATTCATACGGGTGTTATAAGAGCTCGACATGAGACCCAGCACAGTATCTGTGAAGGCTCTGTCCGCCTCTCCTTCATTATCGACAGGAATCGATGTGTGGAAAAGACCGGCCACTTCCTGCTGCATAGCAGAATCTGTAAAACTATTCAAAAGTGATGCTTCCATCACCTGTCCTCTTTGATGCTGCTCATAAAGACGGATGGCGATCTGGTGACACAGTTCGTCATGGAAGTCTTCAGGCCCGATGTAATCCCTGGTCTCTGTAAAGGCCTCAGGATAATTGGCCAGATAGGTCAGCATGAGTTTTTCCGTCAAGACTGAGGTATCTTCTTTTTTCTCGTAAGATTTACCTGTCTTCTTTGGTGCCTGATAATGCTCTGCCGCAGTGCCTCGAACTGACAAGGCCCCAACCATTTTCCTAAGGGCATTTTCCGACAGATGATAGGCCTCGGCACAGGCCCTTATATAGTTGTTGAGCTCCATCTCTTCGGTGAAGCGAAGGAGGCGTTTGGCCAATTCCTTCTGGAAGACGGTAGCATCCTGGGGATCCTTCATATTGTATGAATAAGACAGCTGGTCGAATTCAAACATAAAGACATCCCGGGCCTCTTTGAGACGCCGCTGCATGCTTTCTGCACCTTCGTGAACGATAAGCTCGTCGGGATC
>JAGHUB010000273.1 GCA_018065025.1 Candidatus Equihabitans merdae | reverse complement strand
ATCTTATACAGCAACTGATAGGCTATGGTGCTGAAAGACATTTCTTCAACCTCTAGCTGAGGTTGGAGCGCTGCTTCTGAGTCAGAAACAGTAGCTGCACTTTCTAAAGATACATTGGCATCTTTGTCAGCTGCCTGTACGCTTGCATCCGCTTTTGCATCAACATTAGTCTTTGCATCACCAGTCTTGGCTTCAGTTTCAGAAGCAGTCTGCTTAGAATCATTATTTGCCTGAGAAGCTTCATTCTTTGAGTCGGCGGTATTATTCTCATCCTCCGACGACTCTCCCAGCAATTTTGCTTTCTGCTTCTTTCTCTCTTTAGCCTTAGCTTTCAAGGCTTCATAGGCCTCAGGATCTTCTTTCTGAAGCTTCTGAAGGTGGGCCTTCATATGCTTCTTTCTTTTGGCTTTCTTACGATCCTTAAGCCAGGCTCGTACTTTATTTAGGGAAATACCCAATATGTGGATATCCGTTATTATTTTTTTATCTTTATTCTTATCGAAATCAACCGTCACACATATAGCATGGAGCAGCCAGGTGACCTTGGCTGAGGCACATATCTCGCCTTCTCCCGCCTTGCCTTGTCCCTGATAACGTATAGGAACAAAGAGAACCAGAAGCAGGATAGCAAGTATGATAGCGATCAGGACCAATAACACGATTCCGATGGTTTTAAGGACTGTCAGAATCATGTGCTGCCCTCTCTTTGCAAGATGTAAGAGCGAATGTCCACATCCCCGGTAGCTTGGTAAACTTCATTGGTAATGCTCATTACCAGCTGGCGTGATTCGTCATAATCCGCTGCCAGACCAACGATCAGGGGCATCTTGATATAGGGCTTATTCTTGTAAAACTGAAAACTGTGGATGATTTCCAGCTGATTATACTGACTGGTGGGCAGGGTCAACAGATAACAATAAGCAGGACGCTTTGAAGCATCCAAAGCAGCTCGTACCTTTGGATACCTGTCTTCTATGCGTTTGCCTATGTAAAGGTGTTCAGCCCATTTCATCAAAATAATTACCCTTGAATCGATTCGTAGACATCCATGATATAACCAACAGCCGGAACAGCTGTATCAGAGGACAAACCACCATCTTCTGCAAGGAAGGTGACGATGAGTTTGGGATCCTCGGGTTCCAGTATGGCTGTAAACCAGGAATGTGTACCGATGGAGCCGTCGCCTCGAACAAATTCAGCGGAGCCTGTCTTACCGGCTACATCATAGCCTCTGTCGCTTAAGGATGAAGCTGTACCGGTATCACATACCTGCATCATCATGGATTTAAGTTTTGCTGCCTCTTCAGCTGTCATCAGCTGAGTAGAAACTTCGGGAGCGTAGGTCTTGACCTCTCGTCCGTCCGCACTGTAGATAGCCTGCACCAGATGAGGTTTCATCAAGGTACCGCCATTTGCAATGGCAGCTGTCAACAGCATCATATGGTAGGGTGAAGCCAAAGTCTGACCCTGGCCAAATGCTGTCTGTATCAAAGCCATTGTATCACTTGAACTATCTAATTTGAAAGTACTTTGATTATAGTTAAGATCACAGGGCAGTTTCTTGTTAAATAAGAGGCTTTCAGCTGTTTCACGGATGATTTCCGGTCCCAGCTCAAGACCCATGTAAGCAAATGCGCAGTTGCAGCTGTTAGCAAATGCCTCTTCAAAGGTCTCAAGGCCGTGAACATTTCCATGGGAACAGTGAACCGTCTGGTCTTCTACGGTAAACTCACCCTGACATTCAAATAAAAATGAAGAAGTGTCGGGATGTGTCCGCATATATGCCAAGGCTGTTACGATCTTAAAGACAGAACCCGGTGAATAACGTCCCTGACTGCCGCGATTGACCAACTGAGAATTGGTTTCATCTGCTACCATTTCATCCCAGACTTGATCGATGGTGTTGGGATCAAAGTCCGGATCACTGACCCAGGAAAGAATCTGTCCGGTCTTGGGATCCATGCAAAGCACAGCACCTCTGTAATCACCAAGAGCGTCATAGCAGGCATCCTGAAGACGACTGTCCAAAGTGGTTATAACATTATCCCCCGGATTCTTCTTATCCAGGAAATCATTCATCACATGTTCCACAATGTCATTATTGGAAGTCAGCAGATGATAATTGGCCACTGCTTCCAGACCGCTCTTACCTCGGGCTGTATAACCTACCACATGAGCATATTTTGCCCCATAGGGATAGACGCGGTTCTCCTGTCCCAGTTCATCGGTTTCTGTAAAGGCCAGGACATTGTTGTCACGGCTGATAATGGCACCTCGTGTGACATAGGCCGTCATAGCATCCTGCCGCTTGTTGTAAGGGCTCTGCAGGATGTCGTCTTTTAATTTGACATTAAAGTAGACCAGGTAACCGGCCATCAGGAAGAACAATAAGGCAAAGGTGTAACAGATCACCAGATACATACCATTACGTCTCTTATTTTTTGGCTTGTCTACCGGGGCACGGTCATGACCATAAGGATCATTTTCTGATTCGGTTAAGTCATCCATATGGCGTGTGCGGAAGGGCGGTTCCGGACCATTTTCCTGATAAGACTTGGCCTTTTTGCGATTTTTGCCCGGTGAATGGGTTTTGTCACCATCCAGAACC
>JAGHUB010000401.1 GCA_018065025.1 Candidatus Equihabitans merdae | reverse complement strand
CCAAGAATAACATTTGCGGAGAGACACCGGTTGAATTTGGTGATCTGGAAGGAACATTTGCCAATGCGGCTTATGTGTTTGAAGATGTTATTGAAACCCCTATTGTTACACATAGCCCTATCGAGACACACCTGTCATTGGTAGAGCCGGATCCGGGCTCAGGCAGACTGACTGTTTATGCATCAAATCAGTCCGTTTTCATTTTGAGAGAACGCATTGCCTCTGCTCTTGGCCGTCCTATTCGTGATATTCGTGTGATAAAGGGATATGTGGGTGGCGGTTTCGGCGGTAAGCAGGAGCCTATTTATGAGATTATTAACTGCTTTGCTGCTCAGCATTGCGGACGTCCCGTCTTGCTTGAGCTGACCCGTGAAGAATCTTTGTCTATGACCAGAACACGTCATTCCGACAAGATTCGGATTCGTTCAGCCCTGGATAAGGACTTACATTTTATAGCACGTGATATTGAGCTGATTGCCAACACAGGTGCTTACTCAGGTCATGGTCACAATGTTGCGCTTGCTCAGCTGTCTCATTCCAATGCCCTGTATCCGGTTCCTAATTTCAGGTTTATCTGCAAGACTGTATATACCAATATTGCAGTTGCATCGGCTATGAGAGGTTATGGTGGCCCTCAGTGGCATTATGCCATGGAATCCCATGTTGAGAATATCTGCCATAGGCTTGGTTTGGATCCCTATCATTTCAGAGAAATCAATGTCTGTTATCCGGGTGGTCCTTTCTACACACAGTTTACCGGAGTTAACAGTTCAGCGTTGCCGGAAATGATGGCCGGCGGACGCGCTGATATTGGTTGGGACGACTTTAAGAAGACAGAAGAGGGAACTGTTAAGCGTGGTATCGGTATGGCACTGGCCTCTTATGTTCAGAGCTGCTATCCTCATAGTGTCGAGACTTCAAGTGCTCGCATTATAGTTCATGAAGATGCTTCTGCCACATTGGTGATCGGTGCTACTGAGATCGGTCAGGGTGCTGAAACAACATTTGCCCAGGTGGCAGCGGAAGCATTAGGCTTCCCTTATGAATGGATCATGATGCCCAAGGTTATTGACACAGACGTATCGCCCTTCGATCCCGGTGCCTATGCGTCCAGACAGACCTATGTCACCGGTCAGGCCGTAAAGAAGGCCGGATTAATGTGTAAGAACGATATTCTTGACTTTGCTGCGGAAGAACATAATCTGGATCGTGACAAGATCGATATTAAGCAGGGTAATCTGATCAATTCAGAAGACGAGAGCATTATCTGCCCCATTAAAGAAATTACTTGGAAACTGTATTATAGACATCCTGTGGGGGCAGTTTGTGAACATGAAGCTTACGCTTATCCTACAGATAATACATTGACATTTGCAGCAGCATTTGCTGTTGTTGCTGTTGATACAGCTACCGGTGAGGTCGAAGTTGAGAAGCTGCGCACTTATTTGGATTCCGGTGTCATTATCAATCCTATGGCTGCACGGGGTCAGCTTCTGGGTGGTGCCATGATGAGTTACGGCTATGGCCTGACTGAACAGCTGCTGATTAATCCTAAGACTGGGGCCATTTACAATGATAACCTGCTTGACTATAAGGTGCCGAGATTTGCTGATGTGCCGGATCTGGATGGTCGCTTCTTTGAATCTTTTGAACCGTCATCAGCCTATGGCAACAAATCCATGGGTGAGCCCCCCAACCTGACACCGGCTGTGGCCATCCGCAATGCTGTGCTGGATGCGACAGGTGTTCCTATGAACAAGTTCCCCTTAACACCGGAGCGCGTATGGGAATTCCTGCATCCGGAAGAGGAGGATTAACGTATGTATAGTGTGAAAGATTTACTGCGTCCTTCCAATCTGGAGGAAGCCCTGCAGATGATGAAGGATCACCCGGAAGCCATGCCTCTGGCCGGCGGTACCGACGTGGTGGTCAAAATGAGGAAGAAAGCCCCCAAGGATGTGGTGCTTTTGAGCGGTGCTAAGATTGGGGAAATGAAGGGCATCGAACTTCTGGGAGATGGAACTG
>JAGHUB010000128.1 GCA_018065025.1 Candidatus Equihabitans merdae | reverse complement strand
AAAGGTGACTATATGGAGATTCAACTTTGGCGTGAATTGCTGGATCCCTATGATCAGGCGGTTTCCGAACTGACAGTCAAACTTAATAATGTCATTCGTGAATATAAGCGTAAGAATATTTACTGTCCCATGGAACGGGTAAGTGGTCGTGTAAAGACCATTTCCAGTATCATGGATAAGAAAGTTCGCAAAAATATTGATTTTGAGAATCTCTTCACTGAGATCGAAGATATCGCCGGCATTCGTATCATCTGTCAGTTTGAAGGTGATATTAAAGCAGCTGTTGAACTGTTGGAAAAGCGGTCTGACCTGAAGATCATTCGTGTCAAAGACTATCTGACCAATAAGAAGGAAAGCGGCTATCGTAGTTACCATCTGATTGCCTTATACACCGTAGATACAACAGATGGTCCTAAAGAGCTGCAGGTCGAGTTCCAGATCAGAACATTGGCCATGAACTTCTGGGCAACCTCGGAACATATGCTGCAGTATAAGTATCAGGGTGAATTGCCTGCCCATCTTCGTCGTTCTCTTGCCAATATTGCGGAAGTCGTTACCCTACTGGACAGGGAAATGATGAAGGTACGCCAGGAAATCATGGATGCTGAGATGGACTCTGAACACAAAAATCGTCTTATGCAGGATATCTTAAGCACCATTGAAATGTTGTTCCGTAAGAATAATGTGAGAGAAGCCATTAAGATTCAGAATGAATTCTATGAAGTGCTTAATCATCAGAGCATGGAAGAGCTGATCTATTTCCACGATCATCTTGACCTGCTTTCCGAAGATACAAGAACCCAGGTCTTTTAAGAAATAAGGAATTATTTCTTTAAGTAGACAAATACAAATAAGAGTGATAGAATAGTCGCTAGTTTAGCGTATTAGCACGCTAAAGTGAAAAGGAGAATAAATGAAAAGAGTTCCTAAAGGGGAATGGGGATATATTAAATCCGAGAAAAAGTGGCGCCTCATTATTACCGTCAGCTTGTTTATCCTGCCGGTGCTGGCATTTGTTCTTGGTTTGATCATAGCCGGAACCACTGCCAATATCTTATCCGTTATCGCCATGGTTGGTATGCTGCCGGGTTGCCGTGCCATCGTTGCCCTGGTTATGATGCTTCCCAGACAGCCTCTTAGTGAAGCTGACTACAATATCATCAAAGCTCACGAAAATGATGAACTGGTGGTTGGTTACGAATTATATCTGACAGCCTATGAAAAGAGTGCTTTGATGGAAGCCTTCGCCATCTGCGGCAACCGCCTGGTTGGCCTTATGCGTGATCCCAAAGCTGATCTCAGATACGAAACAGAACACTTAAGCAAGATGATCCGCGCCAATGTTTGCGCTCCGGATGTTAAGTTATATAATGACATCAATGTCTTCACCAAGGCTATGGACAGCATGAGCAGTCATCCTGAAGCTCATCGTGAAGGTGTCCGCTATCAGGTCAATGAAGACCATCCGGAATTAGAGCTTGAAGATCTTATTTATCAGACATTACTTTCTATTTCTTTATAAAGGAATCTATGAAAGAACTTATTATTAGCAAAGCTGACGCAGGTCAGCGTCTGGATAAATACCTGGCCAAGTATCTTAATGAAGCTCCTAAAAGCTTCATCTACAAGATGCTTCGAAAGAAGAATATTACCCTTAACGGTAAAAAAGCTGAAGGCAGTCAGATCATTAAAGAATCCGACTGTCTGCGTCTTTTTTTATCCGATGACACCATAAGCGGTTTCAGAAAGGAAGCAGCCAAGAAGGTTTATACAGGGATTCGTCCCGATATCCTCTTTGAAGATGATGATATCCTGATTCTCAACAAGCCCTGTGGCATGCTGACTCAGTCGGATAAAAGTGGTGACAGTTCTGTAGCAGATTTCCTCTTGGATTATCTGTCTGACAGCAAGACCGAAGGCTATCGTCCATCACCTTGCCACCGATTAGACCGCAATACCAGCGGCATTCTGATCTGCGGAAAGACCATTTCCGGTCATCAGAAGATGTCCGCCTTAATCAAAGAAAGAGACGTGGCCAAGCATTATCTGGCCCTGGTTCACGGCAAGATCAAAGACGAAAGCCTGGAAGTGGCTTTTGGTCACAAAGATCCTGCGGAAAATAAACTGACCGTTTCGGCCAAACCCAAAGACGGCTACGCTGTCTTAAAAACATCCTATAAGAAAGTTGAGACAAATCACGACCTGTCTTTAGCAAAAGTCAAACTGATCACCGGCCGTTCCCACCAGATCAGAGCCCATATGGCTTTCCTGGGGCATCCCCTGGTTGGTGATATGAAGTACGGCTCACGATCCGATTTTCCGGAAAATGACCGCAGTTTCCGCATTAAATATCAGCTGCTGCATGCTTACAGCCTGACATTTCCTAATGCAGAAAATGTACCGGAGATTCTCAGAGGCCGTTGTATCAAGGCGCCCCTGCCTTCTGAATATTGCGAAATCTTAAGACGGTTAGGATTTGAAAAATATAACAACCTATGAAAGTAAAGAAAACAGACAAGACTATCGAAACAAAGACTTCCAAGAAGAAAGAAACTGAAGAGAAAGGTTTCCTTCGAGAAGCCATCGAATACATCATCACACTGGCTATCGTTGTTGGTGTGGTATATCTGCTGACACAGTATGTCATCATTAATGCCAAGATTCCTTCTTCCTCCATGGAAGAAACTATTATGGTCAATGACCGGGTCTTTGGCAGCCGTCTGGCTTATCTGAAAAATGATCCTGAACGTTTCGACATCGTTATATTTGAGTATCCCGATGATCCCTCCAAACTTTTCATTAAGCGTGTGATTGGTCTGCCCGGTGATACCGTCATGATGATCGATGGCAAGGTATATATCAACAACGAAGCAGAGCCCTTAAGAGATGACTTCTGTCCGGAAGAACCCATAGGTACCTTTGGACCATATGTAGTGCCGGAAGGATCCTACTTCGTCCTTGGTGACAACCGTAACAACAGCCGGGACTCCAGGTTCTGGACTAATACCTATGTCACCAGAGATGCCATTAAAGGTAAAGCCGGCTTACGTTATTGGCCCTTTAATAAGATAGGTATGGTGGAATAAATGGCAACCTGGAATTCCAGAGGTCTGAGAGGTTCCACTCTTGAAGACCTGATCAACATTACCATAGAGCATCTGAGGGATAAGGGTCTGGCTTTGATTCAGAAGATTCCTACCCCCATCACACCCATTGAGATCGATAAACAGTCTCGCCACATTACTTTGGCTTATTTTGAGCAGAAGAGTACGGTTGACTATATGGGCGTGGTTCAGGGTATCCCTATCTGCTTTGATGCAAAAGAATGTCAGACCGATACATTTCCTTTGGCTAACATTCATCCCCATCAGGTCAGCTTTATGGAAGATTTTGAGAAAATGGATGGCCTGGCCTTCCTGATCATTTCATTTTCCGAAAGACATACCTATTACTATATGCCCTTTAAGGAAATGAAAAGCTTCTGGGACCGCATGGAAGCCGGAGGCCGTAAGAGCTTCCGCTATGACGAATTGAATTATAAACATTTTTTAAAAGAAACTAACCTGATGACCTTACCTATACTGGAAGGCATTCAGATGGATCTAAATGAGAGGGAGTAATAAAGTGGAAAGAATGCTGCATACCCCGGATGGCGTCCGGGATAGTTATGGAGAAGAGTTAAGACGCAAGAAGAAAGTCATGCGCAGTATCGATGATCTGTTTGACCGTTACGGTTACGATCCCATCGATACACCGTCTATCGAATTCTTCGATGTCTTCAGTAAAGAAGTTGGCACCACCGCTTCCAGAGAATTATATAAATTCTTTGACAGAGACGGTAATACCCTGGTCCTTCGTCCTGACTTTACACCGTCAGTAGCCAGAGCTGCTGCCATGTATTTCTCAGAGGAAGAAAGACCCCTTCGATTCTATTATGAAGGCAATACCTTTATCAATTCACACGAATATCAGGGCCGCCTGAAGGAAAGCACTCAGATGGGTGTTGAACTTCTTGGTGAGAATTCTGTTGAAGCTGATGCCGAGATCATTGCCCTTACTGTTGAGAGTCTTAAGACAGCCGGTCTCAATGAGTTCCAGGTAAGTATCGGTCATGTGGATTTCTTTAAGGCCTTGGTTGCTGATACCAATCTGACAGATGATCAGATCGAAGAGATCAGAAGCCTTATCTCTTCCAAGAACTTCTTTGGTGTAGAAACTCTGCTGGATAATCTTAATATGTGTGATGCCAGAAAACGTGCTCTGGTATCTCTTCCCCAGCTTTTTGGTGATGCTGAAGTTCTGGAAGCTGCTCGTGAACTGGCTATCAACGAACGTGCCCAGGCATCTCTTGAACGTCTGGAAGGCATCTATGCCCTGCTTAAGGAAAAAGGCATGGAAGACTATGTCAGCTTCGATTTCGGCGCATTAAGCAAGTATCGTTATTACACAGGCATCATTTTCCAGGCATTTGCCTATGGCAGTGGTGAAGCTGTGGCCAAGGGTGGTCGTTATGACACATTGCTTGGTTATTTCGGCAAGGATGATGCCGCCGTTGGTGTTGGTATCTCCATCGACCTTCTGATGAACTGCTTAAGACGTAAAAGATAGGAGTAAGACATGAGACCTTTAACAATAGCCTTAGCCAAAGGCAGACTGGCAAAAAAGAGCATGGAGATGTTCGGCAAGATGGGCATCCATGTTGAAGAGATGAACGATCCTTCAAGCCGTAAACTGATCTTCGAAGATAAAGAACATGGCCTTCGTTTCTTCCTGGCCAAAGCCAATGATGTCCCCACATACGTTGAATACGGCGCAGCCGATATCGGTATCGTCGGCAGCGACACCATTATGGAAGAAGACAGAAAGCTTTACGAAGGTCTGGATCTGGGATTTGGTAAATGCTGCATGTGCGTATGCGGTCCTAAGAGTGCCCAGGAGCTCCTTAAGCATAATGAGCAGATCCGTGTTGCTACCAAGTATCCCAAGATCGCCAGAGATTATTTCTATAACAAAAAGCATCAGACTGTAGAGCTGATCAAATTAAACGGTTCCATCGAACTGGCCCCCATCGTTGGTCTGTCCGAAGTTATCGTGGATATCGTTGAAACCGGTTCTACCTTACGTGAAAATGGTCTGGATGTTCTGGAAGTTGTCTGCCCCTTATCAGCCCGTATGGTTGTTAACCGGGTCAGCATGAAGCTGGAAAATAAACGCATCTCTGATTTGATTATGCAGTGTAGAGAGGTTTTAAAATAAAATGAAAACACTCAAGTTAACAAAAGAAAGTTTCGGTTCCATCACTGAGACCCTGCTGAAGCGCAGTACCTCCAGTTATCCGGAACAGGAAGCTGCCGTTAAAGCTATTCTTAATGATGTGGCTGAAAAAGGCGATGAAGCTGTATTTGATTACACAGAACGTTTCGACAAAGTTAAGCTGGACAGTGAGTCTGTCAAAGTAACAGCTGCTGAGATCGAAGAAGCTTATGGTCTTGTGGATGAAAAGCTGGTTGGTATCATCCGTCGTTCCATGGCCAATATTCGTGCCTTCCATGAAAAACAGCGTCGTCAGAGCTGGTTCACCACAGATGATCGCGGTATCTTCCTTGGTCAGCGTATCACAGCTCTTCAGCGTGTTGGTGTCTATGTTCCCGGTGGTAAGGCTGCTTATCCCTCAACTGTATTGATGAACGTCATTCCTGCCAAAGTAGCCGGCGTTGATGAAATCGTCTTGTGCACACCTTGTGGTAAAGACGGTAAGGTCAACCCCACCACACTGGTAGCTGCCAATGAAGCCGGTGCCGATGTGATCTTCAAGATCGGCGGCGCCCAGGCTGTGGCTGCTCTTGCTTATGGCACAGCATCTATTCCCAAAGTTGACAAGATCGTAGGCCCCGGCAACATCTTCGTTGCCCTGGCCAAACGTGCTGTATATGGCCACGTAGCTATTGACTCTGTAGCCGGCCCCAGCGAAATCCTTGTTCTGGCTGACGAGACAGCCAATCCCCGTTATGTAGCTGCCGACCTCTTAAGCCAGGCAGAACATGATGAACTGGCATCCGCTATCCTGGTTACCACATCCGAAAAGCTGGCTGAACAAGTTTCCAAGGAAGTGGATGGTTTTGTTGAGATCCTGTCCAGAAAAGAAATCATGGAAAAATCTCTGGATCGTTTCGGCCGCATCCTGCTGGCTGACAACATGGATGATGCCATCGAAGCTGTTAATGAAATCGCTTCCGAACATCTGGAAATCGTCACCGCCAATCCTTTCGAAACCATGACAAAGGTCCGCAATGCCGGCGCTATTTTCCTTGGCACATACTCCAGCGAACCTCTGGGTGACTATTTCGCCGGTCCCAACCACGTACTGCCCACCAACGGCACAGCCAAGTTCTTCTCACCCCTTGGCGTAGATGATTTCATCAAGAAGTCCTCTGTTATCAATTATTCAAGAGAAGCTCTGGCTGAAGTTCACGAAGATATCGAAGCATTTGCCAAAGCCGAAGGCCTTACAGCCCACGCCAATTCCATCGCTGTCAGATTTGAGGAGAAATAATATGCGTATTGGTGAGATCAAACGAGTTACAAAAGAAACAGATATCTATGTCAAGATCAATCTGGACGGCTCCGGTAAGACTTCTATCAACACCGGTATCGGCTTCTTCGATCATATGCTGGATGCTTTCGGTCGTCACGGTTTCTTCGACCTGACTGTTGAAGTAAAGGGTGACCTGGACGTGGATACACACCACACAGTAGAAGATGTAGGTATCGTGATCGGTCAGGCTCTTAAGATGGCTGTAGGCGATAAGAAGGGTATCGTTCGTTACGGTTCCTGCACACTGCCTATGGATGAGACATTAATGATCGCAGCTGTAGACTTCAGCGGCCGTTCTTATTATCGCTCAAACATCGAATACACCGTAGAACGCATCGGTGGTCTGGAAACAGAAACCATCAATGAGTTCTTCCTGGCTATGGCCAACAACGCCGATATGAATCTTCACCTTCATATGCTTTGCGGTGACAACAATCACCACATCGCCGAAGCTTCATTCAAGGCTTTGACAAAAGCCATCTCCATGGCCGTGTCCAAAGACCCCCGTATTACCGATGTTTTGTCCACGAAAGGATCCTTATGATTAAACAGAAGATGCCCGCCATCTGTCTCTCAAAGGGACAGGTTATGAGCGGTCTTGATTTTAAAACAGTTAAAACAGCCGATGCTGCCGCTAAGGTAGCCAAGCAGTTTGGTGACAATAATGCTACCGGCATCCTGGTCTTTGATGATTGTTCAGATGACCTGGGTCATGACAAGGCTATGGCTGAACCGGTAACCCTGTGCAAAGCCGTTGATACACCGGTGATCGCAGGCGGCAGAGTCTTACGTCTTGAAGACATCAAGAAGACCTTATACACAGGTTGTCAGGGTACCATTATCAATGGTTCCAAAGACACTTGTGCAGAGCTTCTGCAGGAAGGTGCCAAGCGCTTTGGCAAAGAACGTCTCTATGTTTCTATTGCAAATGTAGAAGACTTCAAAGCCAATCAGGAAGTCATCGAAAAGAAGTCAGCTGCCCTTATTCTTTTAGCTGATATCGCCGATGAACTGTCTCAGATCACTGACATGACAGTCATTGAATGTGCTGATGAAGACTATGATATTCTTAAGCCTTATTGTCCCTACACATGGGCTGATTTCAAAGCCAACAGTGACGGTCTCATGCCGGTTATCTCTCAGGATGACCTGACTGATGAAGTTCTTATCCTGGCTTACATGAATGAAGAAGCCTTCAATAAGACCATTGCTACCGGTAAGATGACTTACTGGAGCAGAAGCCGTCAGGAACTGTGGACCAAGGGTGAAACCAGCGGTCATCTCCAGTATGTCCGTAAGCTGCTTCTTGACTGCGATGGCGATACCATCCTGGCCAGAGTAAAACAGATCGGCCCGGCCTGCCATACAGGTCATAAGAGCTGCTTCTTCAATGAAATGTATGAGAAGAAGGGCAACGAAAAGAATGCTCGCAAGGTGCTGGATGACGTATACGGCATCATCGCCGATCGTAAGGTCAATCCTAAAGAAGGTTCCTACACCAACTACCTCTTTGACAAAGGTGTGGACAAGATCCTTAAGAAGGTAGGCGAAGAGTGCACAGAGATCGTTATTGCTGCCAAGAACCCCGATGCCTCAGAGATCAAATATGAGATTTCTGACTTCCTCTATCATGTCATGGTACTGATGGTTGAGAAGGGTGTCACCTGGGAAGAAATCGCCGACGAATTGGCCAGAAGATAAGATGATCGACTTTATTGTTACGGAAATGGATATCAGAGGGGCTGCTTGTACGTCAGCCGCTCTTTATGTGGATAATAAGCTCACAGAGTTGGAAGTCCAGCGCAATGAGAAAATGTCCCGGGTAGACCAGATCGTTATGGCTGTTGTAGATCGCAAGGTCAACAACATTGAGGGCACTTTCTTAAGAATCACAAAGAATGAGACAGCATTTTCCAACGACATCCGCTGTAAAGGATGCAGTAAGATGCCTGTTCAGATCAGGAAAGATGCCTATGGGCACAAGGGATGCGTGGTTTCCAATGTCTTGCAGTTGACAGGAATCTATTCCATCGTATCTATGGGCAAGGGTCGCATATCCTACTCATCCAAGCTTTCATTTGCAGAGAAAGCCAAACTGAAAGATCGTATGGCAGTTCTTCTTGATCAGGAAGGATTTTCCATCGATGGCTTTGATATCATGATACGGACTGCCTGCCATGATCTCTTTATGGAAAATGATGGTGAAGATGCTGCATTATGTGATCAGCCTTTAGTGGATGAGATCAAAGCATCACTTTCCAAACTGAAAAATGTTCTGGAAGCTGCTAAAACAGCAGATGCCTATGCCGTACTTTACCGGCCGGCACCATTTTATAAAGATATGCTGGATCATCTTCGGGTCAAACCGGATCGAGTCAGAAGTGATATTCCACTGATCGCTCGCATCATAGATGGCGATCTCTATCAGGATCCTGCGCTGTCATTGGCTGCTTTAAAGAATCTGCCCAGTGAGATAGAGAAACTCCTGAATCGTCATGTCAATCTAAAATCCGGTGCAGAGCTAGTGGTGGATCACACAGAAGCTATGACCGTCATTGATGTTAATTCAGGTAAGAATATCAAGGGAAAAGATGCCCAGGCTACTTACGCAGCCATTAACCGGGAAGCCATTGCCGAGATCATTCGTCAGCTACGATTAAGAAGTATTTCAGGTATGGTTCTGGTAGATCTGATCAAACTGACAGATAAGCAGGTAACTGAGGATATCCTTAAAGAAACCCGTAAGATGTGCCGTGATGAGGCTATCTATACAGAAGCTGTAGATATCACCGGCCTTGGCTTACTGGAATTGGTAAGACAGAAGAGAAAAGCATCCTTATGGGAAATAATTAATGGTTAAATCAAGTAAATATCCTTGACGATACTAACCCTTTGTGTTAGTATTACCTAGTGTGCCGCACGGAGAGGCTCTGTAAGTGCTGTCCATAAGGACGGACGCCGCATCCGGCGAGTATTATGAAGAAGGAGGAACTA
>JAGHUB010000414.1 GCA_018065025.1 Candidatus Equihabitans merdae | reverse complement strand
GTCTGTCACTGGTCAAGGCGGCAAATACATCACAGACACGGATGACCCTTGCCCCCAGGGGAATCATCTCCCCCACCAGTTTATTGGGATAACCGGAACCGTCATAGTTCTCATGATGATTCATGACGATCTCCAGAACCTCTTCCGGAAATCCCCGATCTTTCAGCCATTCATAGGACTGTCTGGCATGGCCACGAACGTGCTTCAGCTCCTCCGTAATAAAACGGCGATGCTCATCATCCGCTTCCATATCCACCTTCAGCCTAAGCTTACCTACGTCATGAACCAGCCCGGCCAAAGTGATGGTCTTCACTTCTTCCTCAGGCAGATTCATATCCGTAGCCGTAGCCGCTGCCAGAAGGCTTACGTAGATACCATGTTCCAGTTCGGCCTTCAGATTATAGTCAAGAATGCGGCCCGAAGCATTTTCCGTCGTCACTTGTTCCATAAGTCGCCGCTCACTTTTTTATCACAGAGTTCATCAATGCGATCGTGATAAGTTACGATATCCTTGGGATTGACCACACGCTCAATGAGTCCATTGGGATGAACTGCCTTGGTACTGGCACCTGCACCACAGGCAAGAATACTGTCAATCTCTTCCATGATCAGGATATTATAGAGACCTTCCTTGCCGGGACGGGCGTATCCAACATTTTCCAGATTGCCTCTCATATTCTTCTGTCTATACAGATAATAAGGAGCCATACCCATCTTAAGAGCACTTTCAGAGGCCATATCCATAACTTCATCGGAGTTCTCATAGCTGAGCATTTTGTAATCAGCCCACTGGGTAGTGAGCCTTGAAGCCCGCTTAAATGCCAGGGAATGGACTGTCAATGAATCCGGATCCAGCTTCTCAACCTGATCCAGTGTATAACGCACTTCGTCCTTACCTTCATCAGGAAGGCCCATGATCAGGTCCATATTAATATTGTCAAACCCTTCATCTCTGGCCATCTTAAAGGCAGCGATGGTTTCTTCTGAGGTGTGACGTCTTCCGATCAGCTCCAAAGTCCGATCATTCATGGTCTGGGGATTGATGGAAATACGTGTCACAGGATGACTCTTCAGCACCCTCAGCTTCTCCGGTGTTACTGTATCGGGACGACCGGCTTCTACCGTAAACTCCAGAACATGCTTAGAATCAAACAGCTCGTCGATAACACTCAGCAGGCGTTCCAGCTGGTAGGGCTCCAAAGATGTGGGCGTACCGCCACCAATGTAAATGGTATTAGGCTGAGTCTTCATCCACTTAGCTACAGCACGGAGTTCCTTTTCCAGGTCATCCAGATACTGATCTACCTTCTTGCTCCATTTGCCGATAGGACTGGATGAGAAAGTGCAATAAGAACAAATAGTGGGACAGAAAGGAATGCCGGCATACAAGTCCCAACCCGGTGTCAGTTTATCCACCAGACTCTTCTCAAGATTTGCGATTCTTAATGCCAGTGAAGCTTTCCTGTCTGAAACAAGATATCTGTCCTTCATATCCCGAAGGATCTGCTCCGGTGCTAAGCCGTCATTCAGGCCCTTCATGGGAATCTTAGTGGGACGGATGCCCGACAGTGTTCCCCAGGGAAGTTCCTTCCCTGTTGTCTGACTTAAACGGCGATATAAGTCTTGTTTTAATTGATTCTTGGCCTCAGCACGATCTGTGTAAGGGGGAATCTCTACGGTAAGCTTCGCATCGTATTCTTCTGATGCCTTTTCCTCGTCATCCAGGGAAAATATCACCACATCATCGGAAGGATAGAAGCTCTTTACCAGCGAATGGATGTCGTAGAAGAAATCTTCCCGACTGCATACGACTGCTCTTCTCATAATCCGGGATTATACCTTTTCTCAAATGTCAGATTAGTTGCAGACCCATGTCCGGGAAGAATAGTCACATCTTCCGGAATCGTATCCGCCAGATAACGCAGGCTCTTCATCAAAGTCTCTTCTGAGCCTGTAGGTAAATCTGTCCGGCCATAGCTGCCGTAAAACAGCGTATCTCCGGAAAACAGAATATATTGCTCTTTCAGGTAATAGCACACCGAACCCTCTGTATGACCGGGGGTTGCCATTACCTCAATATCAAATCCCGCCAGATGAATGTGATCGCCATGTTTAAGGGGCACATCCGTCTTGACGGTATAACCACGGGGACCCATGCCGGAATTATATCTTTCATCTTCCAACATGCGTTCTGCCTCCGGGGCATAGACTTTAAGATCCGGGTAAGCATCTGTCAATTCATGAACACCACAGATATGATCCAGATGACCATGAGTCAGGAGGATGCCTGCAGGCTTGCCTTCAGACTGGCAGGCCTTAACGATACGGGAACCCTCATCACCGGGATCCACCAGTATGATCTCGCCTGTCTCATCATTTTCCAGAAAATAGCAATTAGTTCCGAAAGGACCTACCTGCATGCTTTTCAATGTTGCTTGAACGGCCATCAGCCTACTTTCCTTTCTACATCTAATACATTACTGATCTTCTTAATCTCACGGATCAATGTATTAAGTTCTTCCATAGAATGTACGGAAAATGCCAGTTCCATGGAAACGATACCCTGCTTGGAGGTTCGTACATTCATGGAAAGAATATCGATCTTACGCTCTGTCAGGATACGGGATACATCCACAACAAGACCGGTACGATTGGAAGCATAGATCCGAAGTTCCACATCATACAGAGTCTTGGATACTTCGCCATCAGGCATAGACCATTCAGCCTCTACCAGTCTGGCACGATCTTCCTCTGACATGCTGATAACATTGATACAGTCAGAACGATGGATGGAAACACCTCGTCCTCGGGTAATGTAACCAACGATCTCATCCCCGGGCAGAGGTGAGCAGCAACGAGAGAATCGAACAGAAACGTCGTTGGCACCCTTTACGGTGATGCCGCCCTTAGAATGCTTCTTGGTAATGGCCAGTTTGGATTTATTATTTGCAGTTTCCTGAAGAATATCTTCTTCAGTTACCTGCTTCTTATGATCCTTAACATAGAAATCAACCAGTTTATTGACGATCTGGCCTTCTTTGACACCACCGTGTCCAATAGCAGCCAGCACGGAATCCCAATCACGGAAGCCATACTTTCTGGTGACTTCTTCCAGATATTCAGGCTTAAGAAGGTCCGGCAGGTTATGACTCTTCTGCTTAGCATAAGCAGCGATCAGTGCCTTACCTTTTTCAATATTCTCTTCTTTGAATTCCTGCTTGAACCACTGATTAATCTTGTTTCTGGCCTGTGTGGACTTAACCACCTTAAGCCAGTCACGGCTGGGACCCTTGGAATTCTGTGAGGTGACGATCTCGATACGGTCACCATTTTTCAGTTCCTGTTCGATAGGCACCAGCTTGCCGTTGACACGAGCACCCACCATCTTATTACCGACAGCGGAATGAACCGCATAGGCAAAGTCGATGGAGCATGAACCGGTAGGCAGTGTCTTAACATCGCCTTCAGGTGTAAAGACATAAACATGGTCTGCAAAAAGGTCCAGGTCAGATTTAAGAAGTGACATGAATTCCTTGTTGTCGGACATTTCACTCTGCCACTCAAGGATCTGACGCAGCCAGTTCAGCTTATCTTCTTCATTGTCCTTGCTGACCTTCTTGCCGTCGGATGCTCTCTTATAACGCCAATGAGCTGCGATACCGTATTCAGCGATACGATGCATGTCATAAGTACGGATCTGAATCTCAAAAGGCTGTCCTCCCGGACCGATTAGTGTGGTATGCAGGGACTGATAACGGTTGGGTTTGGGCATGGCAATATAGTCTTTGAAGCGACCAGGAATAGGTGTGTACATCTCATGAATAACACCAAGACAGGCATAGCAGTCCTGAACGGTATCCACGATAATGCGAACCGCAAAGAGGTCATAGATCTGTTCCAGGGGCTTATCCAGGTTCACCATCTTTTTATAGATGGAGAACATATGCTTAACACGGCCATAGATCTCGGCCTTAATGTGAGCATCTGCTATATGTTTCTTAACTTCTTCAACAATATAACCGATGAAATCGTCACGCTGCTTTCTGGTATTTACCAGACTGTCAGCCAGATTCTTGTAAGTTTCCGGATGTAAATAGCGGAATGCCAGATCATCCAGTTCAACCTTTAACTTGGAAATACCAAGACGGGCTGCCAGAGGTGCATATATGTCCATGGTTTCTCTGGCTTTCTCCTGCTGCTTTCTGGGTATCATATACTGCAGGGTCCGCATATTATGGAGACGGTCAGCCAGTTTGATCAGGATAACGCGGATGTCCTTGGCCATAGCCAGGAACATCTTACGCAGATTCTCACCCTGTACTTCTGTCTTGTCTGTTGAATAATTGATCTGACCAAGTTTTGTAACACCATCCACCAGAAGAGCTACTTCTTCACCGAATTCTTCCTTAATGTCATCCACGGTCTTATCCGTATCTTCTACAACATCATGAAGAAGACCTGCTGCGATGGTTTCAACGTCCAGATCCAGTTCAGCAAGAATGATAGCTACACATAAAGGATGGATGATATAGGGTTCACCGGACTTTCTCTTCTGATCACCATGAGAAGAAGCTGCCAATTCATAAGCCTTCTCGATCATGCTCAGATCAGCGTTGGGATGGCGTTCTTTTACGCACGAAAGAAGCTCCTGATAGAGTTCCTCAGGAGTCTTACCTTCACCCGGATTAGTTATGGCTTCACTTTCCGGCTGAACCACTTCATTCATTTCTTCTTTTGATCGTATATACCTGTCTTCAGTCACAGGTTACTACCTCTTCAGGCACCTTCGTAGGAAAGTGCACTCATTACTTTATATTTCTTCAGAACTTCACGTCCCTTAAGATCGGTTAATTCGATGAGGAATAACATCCCCACAACTTCGCCGCCTAACTCTTCGATCAGTTCAGCAGCTGCTTTCATAGTGCCGCCTGTAGCGATCAGGTCATCAACCAGGACCACCTTCTGGCCCGGCTTAATGGCATCTTTGTGAATCTCAATAGTAGCTGTGCCGTATTCCAGATCATAGGTTCTGGAAATAGTCTCACATGGAAGTTTTCCGGCTTTGCGAACCGTTACAAAAGGCTTGTTGCAATTATAGGCAATAGGCATACCGAAGATAAAACCACGGGATTCTGCGCCGGCTACCACATCAAAATCAATACCTTCAAGAAGTTCCTGCATTTTATCAACAGCAAGTTTTAATCCATCCGGATCCTGTAATACAGATGTAATATCGCGGAAGATAACACCCTCTTCCGGAAAATTGGGAATGGAACGGACATAATCCTTTAATTCTTTCATGGAAAACCTCTTTCAGTTCAATACTACTCATATTCTGCGCCTGAAAAATCGCCTGTTCAAGCACATAGACAGAAAAAGTATAGCCTTTTTTGGTTATTTTTGCAAATGTTTACAGGAAATGTGTGATGACAGCCTGGATGGTCTGTCGCCCGTTAAAGTCGTTGATCTTGGGATAATAGATCATGTGGATGGTACGGCTTTTAGACAGACGATGATATAATTCCTGTCCCTGTTTGAAACAGATGGCCTCAAAAGTGAACCCGCTCTCTTCTCTCATATTGAGTCTGAGGCAATCATTATCCCGTCCGATGATCTTAGCTCTCTCCACCTTGACATTCTTCATGGCAAATACAGGCTTACTATTGTCGGTGCCATAGGGTTCCAGCACATCAAACTGACGAATCAGCTCCGGTGTCACATAGGACATTGGCATAGGCACATCGATGTAGATATTGTCGCAGAGATCTTCTTCCGTCAGATGACAATTGTCATTCAGCTCCTGACGGAAACCTTCCACGTCATGATCTGAAAGTGTCATACCGGCAGCCAGCGGATGTCCCCCAAAACGTGCCAGTCGATGTTTATCCTGTGTCAGGCCTTCGAAAATATTATAGGCATCTGCGGAACGAGCTGAACCTTTGATCACATCCTGTCCTTTGGTTAATACGATGGAAGGACGATGATATTTCTCACGAATGCGACCGGCCACGATACCGGCGATGCTTTCATGACAATCCGGCAGGTATACCACAAGGATGCGGTCAGCTTGATGGTCTTTAGCAATCTTTTCATCCGCTTTGGTGAAAGCTTCATCCGTCATGACTTTGCGTCGTTCATTGAGTTCACGAATATATTCAGCTCTCTTTTTGGCAAGAGCAGAATCATCGCTTTCCATCAACTGAAGGGCAAGCATGGCATCTTCCAGTCGTCCTGCAGCATTGATGCAGGGTCCAAGGGTGAAAGCTAAGGTATCCGAAGTAACACTTTCCTTCTTCAGATGGTTAGCTTCAAGCAAGGCATTCAGACCAATATGATTAGTCTGACGCATCTTCTCCAGTCCCTTTCGAACCAGGATACGATTGCATTCGATAAGGGGAACCACATCTCCCACCGTAGCAAATGCAGCAAATGGCAGCAGATCCTCCGCCACAGATGGAGCCATTTCCCTGATCAAAAGCCAGGCTATGCCGGCTCCGCACAAGGGTTTAAAAGGATATTGACAGTCTTCCTGCTTGGGATCCACCACAGCATCAGCCAAAGGAAGCTCACTTACCTCATGATGATCTGTCACGATAAATGTCATGCCCAATTCATGTGCTCTGTCACAGGCGTCTGCTGCGGAGATACCGTTGTCACAGGTAATAATGGTATCTACTCCATCACTATAGGCCTCATCGATCATACGGACATTGATACCATAACCATCACGGACACGATGAGGAATGACCGCGCTGACCTGTGCACCCAGACTTTTCAAACCGGTCTTTAAGATGTACGTGGACATAACACCGTCAATATCATAATCGCCGACGACGCGAATCAACGCGCCGTCAGCGATTTTACTTTGCAATATATGGATTGCCTTGTCCATATCCTTCATGAGAAGGGTATCCGGCAGATCTTCCAGATCTCCGTACAGGTAGTTTCGAATAGCTTCGTCACCGCAGATATCACGATTGTGAATCAGTCTGGCTACTACCTGATCCAGATGGAATCTCTCACCTATGGATCGGAAATCCGCTCTCTTAGTTGTAAGAATCCAATGTTCAGACATTATTTCTTTTTCTTTTTACGAATAACGTTGGGGTTCTTAGAAGAACGAACTGCTTCTGTCTTTTCCTCAGATGCTGCAGCAGGAGCAGCGGGAGCAGCAACGGCACCTTCAACAGCTGAAGGAGCGGCACTGTAGAAATCCTTGTCCTTGCCAAGTCTTGTTCTGAACATGTACCACAGAGCACCTGTCAGGAAGATAGATGAGCATGTACCGGCTACGATACCGATCATCATAGGCAGTGTGAATTCCTTGATAGAAGCAACACCGACGATATACAGAACCAGAACAGCTGCGAAAGTTGTCAGGTTGGTGAAGATACTTCTTGTCAGTGTCTGGTTGATAGATTCGTTAACCAAACCGGCCAGGTTGCCGCCTCTCTTAAGAGTAGGCAGTTTCTCACGAATTCTGTCGAAGATAACGATTGTGGAGTTGATTGAATAACCCAGGATCGTCAGCATAACAGCGATGAAGGAGTTACCGACAGATACGCGGAGAACAGCGTATGCTACCAGAGTGATCAGAACGTCATGAATCAGAGCGATAACAGCAGCTGAAGCAAAACGGATGTCATGGAAGCGGATGAAGATGTAAAGCAGCATCAGGATAACAGCTACGATAACAGCCAGTACGGCATCACGACGCATCTCATCACCAACAACAGCTGAGATACTTTCTGCAGTGATAGCAGATTCTTCGATACCATATTTTTCCATCAGAGCGGCAGCCATCTGTTCACGTTCTTCAACATTCAGAGTTCTGGTCTTGATGATAACCTGATTGGAGTTAACAACCTTCTGCATGGAGACGCCGGCATCACCGGTAACATCCATAACCAGAGGCTTAACTTCATTATCAAGAGTTGTCAGATCATAATCTTCATTGAAGGCAACTGTTGTCTGTGTACCACCGATGAAGTCCATACTGAAGTTAAGAGCTCTTTCGCCCTTAGCACTGTGCATACCACCGAAGATGATACCAACGATAAGGATCACAGCAACAACAGCCATGTATTTACGTCTGTTTTCAACGAAACGGAACTTGGAAACAGAACCCTTTCTGGCCCAGTACTTAGCATCCTTAACACCAATAGCATAAACGGCATTGGCCAGGATTCTGGAAAGTACACAAGCTGAGAACAGAGACAGAACAACGCCAAGAGCCAGGGTCATAGCAAAGCCCTTAATTGTACCTGTGCCCAGGAAACCAAGAACGGCAGCAGCGATCAGGGTTGTGATATTACCGTCGATGATAGCTGACATAGCCTTGCTGAAACCGGCTCTGATAGCTCTGTTAACAGAGGAACCTGCACTGATTTCTTCACGGATACGGGCATAGATAATAACATTGGCGTCAACAGCCATACCGATTGACAGGATGATACCGGCGATACCCGGCAGTGTCAGTGTCAGATCGAAAGCGTTGAGCAGGATCAGGATGATGGCTGTGTACATCACCAGAACAACAGAGGCGATGACACCGGGAACCAGGTAAACCAGGATCATGATCAGGCAGATCAGAGCCAGACCAACAGCACCACCCATGAGAGATGTCTTAATAGCTTCCTGACCAAGCTGAGCACCAACAACGTTAGAACGGATCTCGTTCAGAGTCAGTGTCAGACCACCGATACGGATGAAGGAAGCCAGAGATTCTGCTTCTTCGATAGAAGACATACCTTCGATGATAGCCTGGCCATCAGAGATAACAGCATTAACCTTGGGAACAGATACAAAAGTATTGTCATAGAAGATGGCGATAGTTTCACCGGCTTTGTAAGCCTTCTCTGTAGCAGCAGCAAACTTCTTTGTACCTTCAGGACCGAAAGACAGAGAAACAACACATTCGTTGTCCTGTGTATTCTGGTCAGAGATCATCTTTGCCTGAGCATCAGCTACGTCAGAACCTTCGCAGATAACGCTGCCATCAGCGATCAGCTCTTCGATGGGCTTGTTCAGCTGGTAGCCTGTGCCTGTATAACTATAGTTCTGATTGCCGTCAGCATCAGTCTGAGCGATGAAATAGAGAGAACCGGGTGTACCAAGTTCTGCCAGGATTTCATTGGCATCTGTAACACCGGGAATCTCAATGTTGATACGATTGGCACCTTCCTGGTAAACCTTAGCTTCTGTGCTGTATTCATCAACACGCTTCTGAAGCTTTGTAATAGTGTCATCCATATCACTCTTAGATGGAGCTGCTTCATTAGCTTCATAAGTGATGGAAACACCACCGGACAGATCCAGGCCGGTAATAATGTGACGTGCGGCACCAACCCCTGTTTCACCCCAGCCTACAGCTGCTGTGAAGATCATCAGAGCGGTCAGAACCAACATCAGCAAGATTGAAATAATACCTGTTGACTTCTTCATTTTCCAACTAACCTCTTTGTCGCTTTTTTATATGTCTTCCTTGGCTGCCTTCATCATGATAGCGCATTCGATACGCTTCTTCTGAAGTTCACAGCCCATTTCATATACATCGTTAATGTGGCCGGATGCGTTGAAGCCGTTGGCTGCACAACCGCCGCTGCAATAGAATCTGGCAAAGCAATTACGGCAGGATTCTTTAGCATAAACGTTGCAGCATTTGAATTCTGTAACGATATCCTTACGGACAACACCTTTATCCAGATCACCCAGCAGGAAGTCATCCATACCAACAAACTGATGGCAGGGATAGATATCTCCCCAAGGTGTAATAGCCAGATATTCTGTACCGGAACCGCAGCCTGTCAGGCGCTTGTAGATACAGGGACCACCCGTTAAATCTATCATAAAGTGGAAGAAATTAAAACCCCTATTCTCCCGCTCACGCTTCAGCATCTCCTTGGCCAGAATGTCGTACTGTTCAAGGATAACCGGGATATCTTCCGGCTGAATAGCGTAGTCTTCTGTCAGAGGAGCTACTACAGGTTCCATGGAGATCTGTTCGAATCCAAGGTCTGCCAGATGAAGGACATCCGCTGCAAAATCCAGATTATGACGGGTAAATGTACCGCGGACATAATAGTTCAGGCCTAATCTCTGACGCTCCAATGCATACTTCTGAATCTTTGGCATGATGTAGTCATAACTGCTCTGTCCGCCGCGGAAGGGACGCATATAGTCATGAACATCTTTACGACCGTCGATAGAGAATACAACGTTGTGCATCTCTTTGTTGCAAAATTCCATGATCTCATCATTAAGAAGAACACCGTTGGTTGTGATCGTAAAACGGAACTTCTTATTATGAGTCTCTTCCAGAGAACGACCATAGGCAACAATCTGCTTAACTACATCCCAGTTCATCAGAGGCTCGCCACCGAAGAAGTCAACTTCCAGATTGATGCGAGCACCTGAACTGGCCACCAGGAAGTCCAGAGCCTTCTTGCCTACTTCAAAGGACATCAGTGCACGACGGCCATGATATTCACCTTCTTCAGCAAAGCAATAACGACATGCCAGGTTGCAGTCATGTGCAATATGAAGGCACAGAGCCTTAACAACAGTAGGTCTATCTTTAAAGGCCTCAATGGCCGGTTTGTATTCGTCTTTTGTCATGAAGCAGCCTTCAGCTTCAAGTTCGCGAAGTTCCTGACGGACTTCTTTAAGCTCTTCAGCATCATACTTGCCTGAAAGTGCTTCGATGATTTCTTCATCTGTCTTACCCTCACCAAGCAAAACAGAGACATCATACGAAATATCATCCATCACATGGACAGAACCTGAAGGGACGTCCATAACGATCTTATAATCATTATTCTCGTAACAATGTAATTGCATCTCACATAATATAAGCAGCGGAGCATCCGCTGCTTACCTTTCCTTATTCGTTATTGTTCTTCTACTGCTTAGTTCTTGTGTTCGCAGCTCTGGTTACCAACTGTGCAGCTGGTCTTGCAAGCGCTCTGGCAAGAAGTCTGGCATTCGCCGCAGCCACCCTTTTTAACGGTGTTCTGAAGATTCTTTGTTGTCAAAGTTTTTACATGTTTCATGGTAAACTCCTCCTTATTAATTGACAGTATATCACGCTGTCTGAAAGTTGAAAAGATATACTGTTACTCTTTGTTTTCTTTTTTATCAAGAGAACGTCTCTTTTTAAGCAAGACACCTGCAAATGCAGCAGATGCGGCTGAAAGTGCGCCGTACAACATACCATGACCGGCATCACCTGTCTTAGGATTGCCCACATTCTGTGCAGGAACTACACTGCCGCCTGACTGACTACCGCTATTAGCCCCTGAATTGCTGCCGCTGCTTGAACTGCCTGAACCGCTGCCTGTAGCAGGACGGTCTACCTGACCGATGATCTCATTGCTGCCGGGGCCCACCTGATTAAGGCTTTCAGAATTAGGTGTTGTACCATTATCATCTTCAGCAGTGGATTCCGGACCTGCAGCCTCTTCCAAAAGAGGTGTGGATGGATTAGCTACCAGCAGAGAATGCTCGGCAGAAGTACCTGTAATGCCGGGAACAGTGACCAGTTCCACAACATTTTCCTGGGCACTGCCTGTAATATCCATGATTTCTGTCAAATCTGTATTCTGCGCAGCATCGGTCTTCTCGCTTTCGTGATGGTCCAACAGATCATTTTCAAAAGACAGTCCCGGAAGGCCTGATTCTGTTCCGGCACCAGCATCTTCAGATCCATTTTCCTGTGAAGGCTGATTCTGAGAAATGTCTCCACCCTGGGGAGTGCTATCACTTGATCCTGCAGTTTCTGTTGAACCGGCTGAATCACCTGATCCGATTTCACTTGTGGATGAGCTGCTATCCTGACCTGCGGCACTTTCATCTGCAGCATCTTCAGCCTGGCTATCCTCTTCCTCAGAAGTCTCTTCCACGGATGACTCCGATGCAGCAGGTTCTTCAGCTACTGACTCTTCCTGAGCAGGTTCCTGAACAGCTCCGCTATCCGGCACAGGAATATCCACAACAAGGCCACTATTTACAGCAGGCTTGATGGGAACGATCTCAAACTGACCATTTATGATGGTGAATGTATAGCCCTTCTGCTTAAGGTAATCTTCCATAGCCTTAGCAGTAACCGGATCCTTCATAGCATCACGAATCTCATCCAGGTTATATTCCCAACGATCCGCTGAGGTATTATTCTTATCCCAGGGAGCCAGATCGGCAGCCATGACACCGGTGGTCATCATTGCACTGACAACAGTAATCGCCAGAAGCTGTGAAATAAATCTTTTCTTCATAATGCTCCTTAGTTTAAAACTCAGTATTTGTCAAAATCTTCGGGTATTCTACCATAAATATAGTAGATTGTATAGTCAGCTATACTATATCAGGTATTTTTTATAGGCGTCAAATGCAGATGGCACAGCATAAGCATTTTTCAGGTCAGAAAGCTCCACCCATAGGCATCCTTCCGGGGCATCCGCTATTTTCTCTCCTTGCTTTACCGCTACCTTGTAGCCTATCATCTGCCATTCGATGTGGGAAAACAGATGCTTGGCCTTCTTAAGGGGAATGGCATTAATGACATCAAGACCTTGATCTGAAAGGTATTTACCTACCTCCGTCTCGTCCAGGTGTCCTTCTATATTAGGAAATTCATATAAGCCCGCCAGCAATCCTGTGCCAGGACGCTTATTTAACAGAATCTTGCCATCCTGTTCCAATAAGAAAATAGTCTTCTTCTCGATACGTCTTTTTGTCTTGACTATTCTAACAGGCAGCTGATCAACCAGATCATTTTTAAAAGCTGTGCAATAATCTGCCAGTGGACAAGTCTTACATTTAGCCTCACCGTGAGGTATGCAGACAGTTTCTCCCAATTCCATCAAGGCTTCATTAAAGGCACCCGGTGAAACTTGAGGATTCTCTTCAAAAAATGTACGGATGGCCTGTTCTCTGGCTTTTCTTACCTTAGGATCCATAACATCCTGATCATCACCGGTGAGACGACTCATGACTCGAAGTACATTACCATCTACAGCAGGATGTGGCAGATCAAATGCCATCGAGGAAATGGCACCGGCTGTATAAGGACCTACCCCGGGCATATTCCGTATCACATCATAATCAGCAGGTATCTCTGAAAAACCATTTTCCATGAGAAAAATAGCTGCCTTTTTCATATTGCGGACACGGCTGTAATAACCCAGGCCCTCCCACAATTTCAGCAAATGATCATCCGGACACTGGGCCAGGCTTTCCACTGTGGGCAATTCTGTCATGAAGCGCTTAAAATATTCGATAACAGCTGCGATCTGAGTCTGCTGAAGCATGATCTCCGATACCCAGATGTGGTAGGCATCAGATGTGGTTCGCCAGGGAAGTATTC
>JAGHUB010000006.1 GCA_018065025.1 Candidatus Equihabitans merdae | reverse complement strand
GGTTCTTGGTGCCCCAAAGGGGATCATCCTTGGGCAGGGGCTCTGTAGCCATAACATCCAGGCAGGCAGCGGCCAGACGATCATTTTCAAGAGCATCGATCAGGTCTTCTTCAACAACGGCGGTACCACGGCCTACATTGATGACGTATGCATCCTTAGGCAGCAGGGCCAGAGTTTCTTTGTTAATGAAACCGATGGTCTCCGGTGTGGAGGGCATGCTCATGACCAGGATATCAGTTCTGGGGAAGACTTCCTTATAAGCTTCCATGGGATAGATCTCATCGAAGCAATCGGCAGTGGTCTTACCTGTACGGCTGATAGCTGTGATCTTAGCCGGTTCAAAGGGACGGATTCTCTTGGCATAGCACTGACCGATATCACCGGCACCCATCAGGGTAACGCGACTGTTCTTCAGTGTCTTATGACGAAGGGGAGCGATCCAGTTGCGCTGTGCCATATTGGTTTCGAATTCCATCTGGCGACGCAGCAGCATCAGAGTAACCATGACCATGTATTCAGCAAGAGTGACACCATAAGCACCGGCGGAATTGCTCATGAGAACGTCTTCAGGAACAACGCCTTCTTTACAGAATGCATCGGCACCGGCAGATGACAGGTGGATCCATTTGAGGTTCTTGGCCTTGGGCATCAGCTTAAGGGGTGCGCCGTAGATGATATCAGCTTCTTCGATTTCATCGCCAACCTGGGCAGGTGAATCGAAAAATGTGATCTCACAGTTATTTCTTGCAGCAGCCTGGCGCATGCGATCTTTCTGCTCATCGGTGAATATATTGATAACCAGTACTTTCATGTTCTTCTACCTTTCTCCTGATTCATTTCTTTTTATTTTATTACTCTCCGCTTCTCGCCTGCGGATAGTCTTCCATTTAGCCGAATCTCCGGCTCCTCCACTATATCAGCACAGCCCCCGGCAGCCGCGTGTTCCACAGGGGTATTCATCTATGTCTGAGCCTGGACACCGGCTACAGAAATCCTTACGATCTGTAACGCATACAGGGTTACAGACGCCGATGCAAACACCGCGGATCACTGCCCTACCCAAGACCGAAAGCTGTGATGACGCCTCTTATTCTATATCATATGTGTCTTAGAGACAACCTAAGAGTGAATGTGAAAGTGATGGCTTAACGGCATTTGTATGCTTATAAACCGCTCCTTTACAGTGACTTTATATTTTCTTTATAACTTTTATATTTTCTTTTGGACAGCGCCATATTCTCAACACATTTGACCTTTATTATATGACTCAAGGAAACAACATAAGCTGTTTCCTACAACAATAGATGTTGTCTCTCATATCTCCCTCATAATAAAAAGAAGGCCCTTGGACAAGGCCTTCTTTTTATGTGTATACGATGAGCCAAGTGGCTGCGGGTGCTTGCACACAGGCAGACATTTGGCGAATTGCCTGCTTACGGAATCATGCAGGCGCCTCATTTTTTAACTCACGCAGGAATCAATCCGCAGGCACTCAATATAGTTACCCACAGGAATATGGATACGATGGATGATACCGAGGTGATGACCACGATATCACCGGCCAATTCACCATTGCCTCCCATCTCACAGGCCATGGTATAGGATGATACAGCGGCCGGGGATGCGAACATTACCAGCAGAGCTACCAGGTTATTATCTCTGAAACCAAGAAGGATAGAAATAGCAACAAAGATGGCGGGAATGATGAACAGACGTCCCAGGCAGACGTAGGTCAGCTGCTTACGATAATGGCCTGCGCTGGCGAAGGTAAAGGTTCCGCCCAGGCAAAGCAGGGCGACAGGTGTTGCTACAGCGCTTAAGCTGTTGACCATCTTCAAAACAAATGCGGGCAGCTCCACACCGGTGAGGCGCAGCAGGATAGCCAATGCTGATGCGATGATCAAAGGATTGGTGGCGATGCCTTTCAGCACCGGCAGGATGCCCTTCTTCTTGCCCCCATAGCTCTCAAACAGGACAACGGCCATGACATTGAAAAGGGGAATGATGATGGCCATCAGGATGGAGGCCATACCACAATTCTCTTCACCGCAGATGGTCTTGGTGACTTCCAGGCCAAACAGAATGAAATTGCTGCGATAGAGGCCCTGAATCATAACGGATCGATCTGCTGCATCGCTGCCTCTGAAAAACATGTTGGTGACGATGAGCCCCAGGAAGAAGGTAACGAAAGCCGCTGCTATGCCAAAGCCCAGTACACTGGGTTCAAAGGCTTCTGCCAGATCTGTCTTATAGATATTGCCAAAGAGCATGATGGGCAGAAAACTTCTGAAGCACATCTTATTAAGTTCACGGAAGGTCTTCTCCTGAGCGGTGCCCCGCATCTTGAAGAAGTAACCGATGCCCATATAGATAATGATGGGGAGGATAACCTTAAACCCCAGAATCAAGTAAACCATTTTTCACCTGTTGAATCACAATAATGCTTAAGATAAGATACCGGAATGTTTTTCCTATCAGCCACGCCATCAGGATCATAACGCATCTTATTATTTCTTGCCTCTGACTTTATTATTATAAATCAAATACCAGGTTGAGAACAGAAGCATAAGGCCGGCTACCACAGTTAATACCTGCATACCGGTATGTACGGTGGTGTGTTCTACAACCAAACCGATCAGCATAGGTACTGAGATGGCACCGATAGCCATAATGGTCAGATTTACACCGGTGGCAGCCTTATACTGCATGCAGATATCGCCGATGTCAGCACGATTTATGGTGGTGATACCGGACAGGCCGAAGCCTACCCCGATGACACCCAGCATAATAGCTGTCAGTGAATGGGTATTGTACGCGATGACATGGAAAATGAATGTAATAGCACTTAAGCCCACTACCATCCATTCCCCGGGAATGAACTTAACAGCAAATGCGCAGATGCATCTTCCCAAGAAGAAACAGCCGTAAAGAATGGTAGCAATGGCAGCTGTCCACTTAGCTTCTGTCATGCCGGATTCCATGAAATAAGTGCTGACCCAGCCCCATGTGGAAGCTTCATAAGCACCATAGAGAAGGCTGACCACACTGGCGATGATGAAACGCTTATTCTTAAGGAAAGCGTATTCATTACCTACAGCTTTAGCACCATTTTCCAGACTCTTACGGGCGTCTGCCTTCAATTTCCTATCCAGCTTCTTAGTACTGATCTGCTGGTCGTACCATTTCATTTTGACGAAGCAGAACATGATGGCTGACAAAGTACCCATCAGCACCACTGACAAGAGGGTCCACTGCCAGGACAGACCAAGACGATCCACCACCGTATTCATGATAATAGGCGCCGCCATGGCACCAAGGCCAAAGAAAGCCTGAGTCAGTGTCAGATACATGGCGGCATCCACCGGCAGACGGTTGATGACGTCATTGGCGAAACTACTGATGGAACCAAGTCCCAGACCGATGATCAACATAGTCAGAATGAGGATGGGTTTATTGCCTGTGACGCCAAAGACGATGAAGCCGGCGTAGGACAAAAATGGCAGTAAAATGATAGCCTTCTTACCACTGAGCCACAATGCCACATAGACAGCAAACATACTGCCGGCCAGACGGCCGATGGCTTCTACTGACATCAATGAACCACTGAAGTCATAGGTCAAGGTGTAAGTGTCTCGCATATATGGCATCAGATATCCAAGCAAGACGATGAAGGCACCGCTAACAAAATTCATAAAGGAAATGCTAACGATGATTCGTCTGGCATTTCGCCGATCAGTTTCTCCCATAAAAACTTCCTGAAAATACTACAAAAAAAACTATCAAATCTTCATAGACAGGCCAATTCTCTTCTTGGCCACATCCAGTTTAATGACTTTAACTTCTACGATATCCCCAATGCTGACCACTTCCAGAGGATGCTTGATATAGCGATCACACATCTGGGAAATGTGGACAAGGCCATCCTGATGGACACCGATATCAACAAATGCACCGAAGTCGATGACATTTCTTACAGTGCCTTTCAGAATCATGCCTTCTTTCAGATCCTTCATATCCAGGACATCAGAACGAAGCACTACAGGAGGCATATCCTTACGGGGATCACGGCCGGGCTTCTCCAGTTCCTTGACGATATCTCTAAGTGTGGGCTCACCGATCTCCAGTTTATCCGCAAGCTTGCTATAATTCTTGATCTTCTTGCCAAGACCGGCCAGAGAACCTGAAGCGATGTCTTCTTTAGTAAGTCCAAGCTCAGCCAGAAGTTTCTTAACAGCATCATAGCTTTCCGGATGAACGCCGGTATTGTCCAGCACCTCTTTACCATTTTGAATACGTAAGAAACCGGCACACTGCTGGAAGGCTTTAGCACCAAGTTTAGGAACCTTCATCAAGGCCTTGCGGGTAGTAAATGAACCATTTTCTTCACGATAAGCCACGATATTGGCAGCCAATGTTTTGTTAATACCGGAAATGTGTTCCAGCAAGGCTGCAGAGGCGGTGTTCAAATTAACACCAACACTATTAACACAATCTTCTACAACACCATCCAAAGCGCCACCCAGTTTCTTCTGATTCATGTCGTGCTGATACTGACCGACACCAATGGATCTGGGATCGATCTTAACCAGCTCTGCCAGGGGATCCTGAACACGACGAGCGATGGATGTGGCGCTTCTCTGACCAACATCGAAGTTGGGGAACTCCTTGGTGGCCAGCTCACTAGCGGAGTAAACAGAAGCACCGGCTTCATTTGTAACAACATAATGTACCTTCTCCGGAATCTCATGGAGGAGTTCAGCTACTACCTGTTCGGATTCACGGGAGGCTGTGCCATTACCAATAGAAATCAGGGAAATGCCGTACTTCTTGATAAAGGCATGAACCTTCTCTTTAGCCTGACGGATCTTGGTGTCATTGGTGGGAGCTGTGGGATAAACCACCACAGTATCCAATACCTTGCCGTTAGGATCAACAACAGCCAGCTTACAGCCGGTACGGAAAGCCGGATCCCAACCAAGGACGGTATGACCGGCTACAGGGGGCTGCATGAGAAGCTGTTTGAGGTTCTTCTTGAAGACCTCGATGGCCCCGTCTTCAGCCATTTCCAGACGTTCATTCAACACTTCATTTTCCACAGAAGAAGCAATCAGTCGCTTGTAACTGTCTTCGATGGCCATTTCCAGATAAGGTCTGGTGTTCTCATTATCACGGTGGATAATCTGCTTCTTCAGATAGCCAATGATCTCATCTTCCGGCATAGCCAGTTTAACAGTGAGAATCTTCTCCTTCTCACCGCGACGAAGAGCCAGCAGCTGATAGCCGGTAAGCTTCTTCAGTGTGCTTTCGAAATGATAGTAAGTCTCATAAACAGAGGCGGCCTTGTCATCCTTAGCCTCACTGACGATACTGCCTGAGGCATTGACACGGCTGCGGATCTCGGCACGATAATCAGCGTCATCGGAAATCTGCTCAGCGATGATATCCATGGCACCATTTAAGGCGGCTTCCACATCAGCCACTTCTTTCTCCGGATCCACGTAAGCTTTGGCTTCATCTTCCATAGACTTGCGGGTCATCTGCAGCAGCATAATATCGGCCAGTCCCTGAAGGCCTCGGGCTCTGGCCATAGAGGCACGTGTCTTACGTTTAGGCTTATAGGGACGGTAGAGATCTTCCAGAGCAACCATGGTCTCAACAGAATTGATCTTCTTTTTCAGTTCATCTGTCAGCTTGCCCTGTTCTTCAATAGAAGAAAGAATGGTTGCCTTACGATCTTCCAGATTGCGCAGATAAGTCAAACGTGTGGACAGGGTACGGAGCTGTTCATCATCCAGTGAGCCGGTTACTTCCTTACGGTAACGGGCAATGAAAGGAACGGTGCAGCCTTCATCCAGCAGCTAACGGCTGCCTCAACCTGCTCCGGTCTGACGTTTAATTCTTTTGCGATGATTTCGTTGATAGTCACTTTTTATATAATCTCCTATATATAAGATTAATGCATAACATCATTTGGAACGCCTATTACATTATATGATGCGGGTGTTCCA
>JAGHUB010000320.1 GCA_018065025.1 Candidatus Equihabitans merdae | reverse complement strand
CTTCTTTACAACACCTTAGGCGGGTTCATCGGTGGACTGGTGTATTGGACCGGTTATCGAGTCAAGAATAAGAAGTAGACAAACACTCCAAGTCCCCCTTTTCACAGGGGGTCTGGTTTACAATATGAATAGTGGCAATGCCATTTAGCTAATTGTTCGATTTTCTGTTCGATTGGCAGTTGTAGTGGGAGAAAGGTGGATCCTGATCCCTTTGTTTGCGAAAAGTGGGAATTCTCATACAGAAAATAAGAACTTTTCGGCTGTATTTTTTATAAAAGGGCATGACGATAAGACAGGTTAAGTTGAATAAACCTGTCAGGAGGAGAAGGGATATTGATATTTTAAAAATGAAAAATATCAGTCGCTACCTGTACAAGAAGCAAATTGCCCCAATTCCGCGAAGGTGGCGTTCAAAAGACCGAAAAGCTTCTTTCACAGCGTGGGTGTGCTTCATAAGAAGCCTGATCAGATCCACTTCCCTACGGTCAGGCCTGCGAAGCAGATACTTTCGGACAGTTTTGATCGACTGAGAAAAATCCACTTCATATAAGAACTTGTTGGTATTGCGCGGTTTACTTTTGGCTCTTTTTTCATCAGAAGCGATGTTTGCGAGAATAATGCCTGCATTGTAATAGGTAAGACGGGCATAGATCTCCTGTTTAACAAGCTCGGGTTTTCTGGTATGAAAATGTAAGAGACCGGCTGCATGTTTCAGATATCGGAAAGAAATTTCGGCGCCCCATCTCAAGTGATAAATATCTCTGATATCATCTGTGGAGAATTCAGAATAAGGAAGATTTGTCACGAGATATTCAAAAGAGTTATCCCCAGTCTTGACTTTAACCACACGTAAAGTCAGAACATAGATATGTTTGCGCAAAAGCTTATAAAAATGTGGAATGTTTTTATTGGGATTCATGTAGACATATACATCGTCTTGCTGTTTTATGATCTTATTCTTGGAATCAGTCAGGAAACGTCTTGTGATAACATCAAATTCACCCTGATCATCCGGGAGATCACAGGAAAAAGACGAGAGAATGGACGTACAAGAATCAGGAGCTTTCATGCGGAAGACAAAACCAAAACCGAGCAGAAGACAATGGAATATAGAATCATAGGACTCATATCCTCTGTCAGCTGTAATGATAATTCTGGATGGATCATCAGGATGATACCGATCCAGCATAGTATGGAGAGCATCACGTTCGTCCGGCTGCTGCCCTGGCTGAATAACAATATCGAGCATCACTTTGCTAAGAGTATCAACAAAAGCATTGAGATGCATATGATTGTAGCCTTTGCGGTCGATCAGCTTTGGCTTGTTAAAATCTTCGAGGATCTCACCATTAGTAGAGTATACAATGTGAGTACCGTCGATACCGGCAATGGTATAACCGTTGAATTTCCTGGTAACTTCAGGAAAAGAGGAAGAAAATTCAGTGAAGAGATGGTGGAAAGCAGAAAGCTGGATTTGCTGCCGGCGTTGAACAAAGGCAGAATTAGATGGAATATCATCTACACTCAGATCAAAGTATTCTTCCATTTCATCAGAAAGACTGCCTTTTCCCATGGTAAGAATACTTTTGACGGTATCGGAGAAGGAGAGCTTGCCTGAATCCTGCCGCACGAAGTCATGACCTGGGTTCGAAGCATAGAGCCAGGAAGTCTGTGCCATTTCATTGATAATAGAATCTAATTTTTCTTTTACTTTTTTCGGATAATCATTCATAATAAGAGCGTGCCTCCTTAGATTGAGAATTGTTGAGTGGGATCTATAATTCTGGTTACAATCTAAGGGCCGCCTTATCTGACTGACATATATGGTCAGATAAGGCGGCCGCACATTTAAGGATATTTGTCAAGTAAAAAGAAAAGAAAATAGATGTTACGGAAATGTTAAAAAGGGTTAGGGCAGCTCGGCATCGCAGAGCTGTCCTAACCCTCATAAATACTGAGATATTAGAATTTTAGCGGTAAAAGCGATTAAGCTAAGAGCGCTAAATGGCATTGATCTTAATGGTGCCTGACACCATTAAGAAAAAATGAAGGAAATAGAAATGAGACAGGATACAATCGACAGAATCAGGAAGTTTACGGAGGACAGAGACTGG
>JAGHUB010000302.1 GCA_018065025.1 Candidatus Equihabitans merdae | reverse complement strand
TTCTTCTGACCATCCTGAAGAACGCGGCAGACTGCCTTGCGGCAAATGTCGCCCATGGCGCGTTCCAGGGAACGAACGCCGGCTTCTCTTGTGTAACGGGCGATGATATCGGCGATGGCTTTGTCGCTGACTGACAGCTGCTTTTTCATTAAGCCATTTGCCTTGATCTGCTTGGGCAGCAGATGATCTTTGGCGATATGCATCTTTTCATTTTCCGTATAGGAGTTGATTTCGATGACTTCCATACGGTCATAGAGCGGCTGGGGAATGGCCTGAGCGTCGTTGGCTGTTGTGATGAACATTACCTCGGACAGGTCAATGGGCAGCTCAATGTAATGATCTTCGAAATGTTCGTTCTGCTCGGCATCCAGAACTTCCAGCATAGCGGAAGCTGTTTCGCCCCGATGGTTGGCGCTTAATTTGTCGATCTCATCCAGTACGATAAGAGGATTCTTGACGCCTGCCTTCTTAAGGGCAGAAGCGATACGACCGGGCATAGCACCTACATAGGTACGACGATGACCGCGGATCTCGGCTTCATCGTGAACGCCGCCTAAGGACATGCGGACATACTTACGGTCCAGAGCTTCAGCTACTGAACGGCAGATAGATGTCTTACCGGTACCGGGCGGGCCCACCAGACAAAGGATGGGAGATGTGCCCTGATTGGTCAGCATGCGAACAGCCAGGAACTCGATGATGCGCTCTTTGACTTTCTCAAGACCGTAATGATCGCGGTCCAGGATCTGTCTGGCACGGGCAAGATCAGTGCTGTCTTCGCTTCTCTTGTCCCAGGGCATCTTAAGCAAGGTATCGATATAGCCATAAAGAACGGTGCTGTCCGGAGACTGTGTGGGAATCTCGCGGAAGCGGCGAATCTGTTCTTTAATCTTATCCTTGATCTCATCAGAAGCTTCCAGAGCTTCGGCAGCTTCCATGAAACGATCGGCATCGCTGTCTGTGTGATCGTCACCCAATTCTTCACGGATCAGGCGAAGCTGTTCACGAAGAACATATTCCTTCTGGTTTTCATCCAGACGTTCATGAAGCTTCTCACCGATACGATTGCGGATAGCGGCGATATCGGTCTCATCCTGCATGATGCGGCAGAGAACTTCGGCCTCTTCCATCAAAGTTTCGGCTTCCAGAATCTTCTGACGTTTTTCGAAAGGCAGGTTCAGAGTAGCCGTCAGCTGATTGGTCAGGTCCTCAAGGGACTCAAGATCCATCAGGTTGGCAGCATTTTCCTTAGTGAAACCTTCTGCGCTTTCAAGATAGCTCAGCATGACTTCACGATGGACCTGAAGGTAGGCTTCCTGTTCCAGATCACTGACCCGGTTGTCGATGGGGTCCATGATGATCTCACAATGATAGCCTTCTTCATCTCTACCCATGGAGATCAGGCGGGCACGTTCCATACCTTCGCCCATGACCCGAACCAGGCCCTTGGGCATCTTCACGATCTGCTTGATCTTCACAGTGGTACCGATACGGTACATATCTTCAAATGTAGGCTCTTCCAGGACCGGATCCTTCTGAGAGGCGATGAAGATCATCTCATCGTCGCACATGGCTTTCTCCAAAGCCTGGACGGAACCTTCACGTATAACATCAAAATTGGTGATTCTTCCCGGCACCATGCAATTGCCGCGCATGGGAAGCATGGCCATCTTTTTAATAGAATTGTCCAAGTTTAAATCTCCTGTTAAGCCTCGCGGACAAGGCGGGGTTCTTCCTTGCCTTCCACGCAGGCTTTAGTAATAATGCATTCTTTTACTGTCTCATCTGAGGGCACGGTGTACATGGGACCCATGACGATCTTTTCCATGATGGCACGAAGACCACGGGCACCTGTGTTGCGGGTGGCTGCCTGATGAGCGATTTCTTTCAAAGCGTCTTCTTCGAAGGTCAGCTTGACACCATCCATGTCAAACAGGGCCTGATACTGACGCAGCAGTGAATTCTTGGGCTCTTTCAGGATGCGGATAAGGGCTTCTTCATCCAGTGCATCCAGAGCTACAACTACCGGAATACGGCCGATCAATTCGGGGATCAGACCGAACTTAACGAAGTCTTCCGGCATAACTTCCTTCAGGATCTCGCTGGAAGTCTGTTCGTCTTTGCTCTTGGTCAGTTCAGCACCAAAGCCCATTGACTTAGAATCGATACGACGGCTGATGATCTTCTCCATACCCACATAAGCACCACCGCAAATGAAGAGGATGTTGCTGGTGTCGATCTGGATCATTTCCTGCTGGGGATGCTTACGACCGCCCTGAGGGGGAACGGAGGCCAGTGTGCCTTCTACGATCTTAAGCAGGGCCTGCTGTACGCCTTCACCGGAGACATCTCGGGTAATGGAAGTATTTTCCGACTTACGGCCGATCTTATCGATTTCGTCGATGTAAATGATGCCGTGCTGGGCACGTTCAATATCAAAATCTGCTGCCTGAATCAGCTTCAGCAGAATATTTTCTACGTCTTCACCAACGTAACCGGCTTCAGTTACTGTGGTGGCATCTGCGATAGCGAAAGGAACGTTGATGAGGCGGGCCAGGGTCTGGGCCAGTAAGGTTTTACCTGAACCGGTGGGACCCAGGAGCATGACGTTGGACTTGGAAAGTTCCACATCCATGTCTGTTTCCTGACTCAGCAGACGTTTGTAATGGTTGTAAACGGCAACGGACAGTACCTTCTTGGCATCGTCCTGACCGATAACATAGTCGTCAAGAAATGCTTTGATCTCCATGGGTTTCAGCAGGTTGATCTCAGCATTGCGTTCTTCTGCATCCTTCTCCTGCTCTTCGTTCAGGATGTCTTTGCAGATGTTGATACACTCATCGCAGATGAAGGTGTTGCCTTCCGGGGAGGCGATAAGTTTGTGTGTCAGATCCTCCGGTCTTCCGCAGAAGGAACATCTGACTTTGGGGACATTTCTGCCTGCCATTTTATTTTCTCCTATTGGAAATGTTTCTTTTTCCGTCAATAATGGGGTTTTCCTAAACCACAAAGAAAGCACAAGCCCAGTGGCTCATGCTTTCCTGAATATCACTTGTGATAACTGATAACGTGCTTTTGCACTTCTTTGAGCCGCTTATTAAGCGTTGCGGTTCATGACCACGCTGTCAATGAGACCATAGGCTACGGCCTCTTCTGCAGACATCCAGTTATCTCTTTCTGTATCCCGTTCGATCACTTCAAGACTCTGACCGGTGTTCTCAGCCAGATACTTGTTGAGTTTCTTCTTTGTCTTCAGGATATGTTCAGCGGCGATCTGGATCTCTGTAGCCTGACCCTGTACTCCGCCCAGAGGCTGATGGATCATGATCTCAGAATTGACCAGAGCCTGGCGCTTGCCTTTTGTACCACCGGACAGAAGGAAGGCACCCATGCTGGCAGCCATACCAACGCAGATGGTGCAGACATCGCACTTGATATACTGCATTGTGTCGTAGATAGCCATGCCGGCTGTGACGGATCCGCCGGGGCTGTTGATGTAAAGATAGATATCCTTAGTGGGGTCTTCTGACTCCAGGAACAACAGCTCAGCGACGATCACAGAAGCGGTGGCATCATTGACTTCATCGCCCAGAAAGATGATACGATCCTTCAAGAGTCTTGAATAGATGTCGTAGCTTCTCTCACCCTGAGGTGTCTGTTCGATAACGTAAGGGACTAATGCCATGCTTTAATTTCTCCTATTGCTTGTGTTGATTATTCAGCGTCTTCTTCAGCCGGAGCATCAACTTCAACAGCGTTTTCAGCCAGAAGTGTAACAGCCTGCTGAACAGCCAGATCTTCCTTCATCTGTTCTTTTTCTCTGTCAGACATCAGCTCTTCAAGCTTTTCAACTTCCATCTGATAGGCGTCGGCCATCTTCTGGATTTCTTCCTTAACAGCTTCGTCAGAGATTTCGATGTTTTCAGCCTTAGCAACAGCTTCCAGAGCAAGACGGCTCTTGATGCGGTTCATAGCTTCCGGCTTCAGAGTGTCAAGGAACTGGGGTTCTGTCATATTCATGTACTGCAGATATACGCTCATCTGAAGGCCCTGAGCCTGGAGACGCTGTGCCATGTCTGTGTACATCTGGTTAACCTGTGTAGCAACCATCAGGCCCGGGATGTCCATCTCGCACTTTTCGATCAGAGCGGCAACAGCAGCATTTTCTTTGTCTGTCTGAGCAGCTTTGGCCTTGCGTTCTTCCATACCCTTGCGCAGGTCAGCTTTGTATTCTTCCAGTGTATCGAATTCAGATACGTCCTGAGCGAAATCATCATCCAGAGCGGGAAGTTCCTTCTTCTGGATCTTCTTAACTGTGCAGGCGAAGACAGCTTCTTTGCCGGCCAGATCTTCAGCATGATATTCTTCCGGGAATGTAACAACAACGTCTTTGCTTTCGCCGATAGCTACACCGATCAGCTGTTCTTCGAAGCCCGGGATGAAGGAGCCTGAACCGATAACCAGGTCAGCATCTTCAGCTGTGCCGCCGTCAAACTTAACGCCGTCTACAGAACCACTGTAGTCAAGAACGATGGAGTCGCCATCTTCAACAGCTCTGTCATCAACGTCGATAAGACGGCTGTTCTTTTCCTGTTCACGAACCAGAGCGGCTTCAACATCTTCGTCTGTAACAGTGACATCGCTCTTCGGAACTTCAAGACCCTTGTATTCGCCAAGAGTAACTTCCGGCTTTGTAGCAACTGTAGCTGTGTAGATGAAGTCTTTGCCCTTTTCGATCTGTTCTACGTTGATTTCCGGATCTGATACGCAGTCAACGCCTGATTCTTTCAGAGCGTCCGGATATGTGTTGTTGATGCAGATGTTGGCAGCGTCTTCGAAGAAGATGCCGGCGCCGTAATGACGTTCAACCATCATCAGAGGAGCTTTACCCTTTCTGAAACCGGGGATAGTGATGCTCTTCTTCTGTCTGTTGTAAACTGTTTCAACAGCTTTCTTGAAATCATCGGCAGCTACTTCAACAGTGATCTTTGCCAGATTGTGTTCTAAATTCTCTACTTTAACGCTCATCGGGGTTTTTCTCCATTCTATTTTCGCTTTTGTCAGCGTTTATTTTCATTAGTTAGTTGTCGGCATTACGCCAAAATCAATGGGATATTATAGCATACTTATGCTGTAAAGACAATGCCTGCGGCGATTTCAGCGGATTTTGCTTCGTCCACCAGTTCTTTGATCAGAGCCAGGGCGAAGGGGATAGCTGTGCCGATACCGCGGCTTGTGATGACCTGACCGTCTTTAACGACTTTGTCTGTAAGAGCTTGGGCAGCATTGAGGTCGCCTTCGCAGCCGGGATAGCAGGTGGCCTTCTTGTCGGCCAGGATGCCGTGATAGCCAAGAACTGTGGGAGCAGCGCAGATGGCAGAAACGATGGTCTTGTCATCAGCTGCTTTGGCTTTCAGCAATTCGCCCAGAGCTTCGTGACCCTTCAGGTGAAGTGTGCCCGGCAAACCTCCCGGAAGAACCACCAGATCAGCGTCGGCATAATCATTGTCAGCAAAGAGGCTGTCTGCGGTGATGCGAATACCGTTGCTGCCTTCGATGGCTGCAGATTCTTCAATAGAGACGATGTTGACGTCTACGTCGGCGCGGCGAAGCAGGTCAACAACTGTCAGTGCTTCAACTTCTTCAGATCCGTTTGCGATAAACAGATATGCTTTTTTCATGATTATACCTCCGAAAATATAGGTCTTTTTACTTCGTTGCTAGTATACATGGGCGCGTTTCTCCGCACAAGTGAAAACGGGGGAAATGCGCGTATTTCCTTGATTTTTCACCGATAATGGCGAATCTTCACGAAGAGGCGGCCCTTTCTGGATTGGCCTTCTACCCCGTCGTAAAGGAATTTTCCGAAGCCTCGGACGGAGACTCTGTCACCGGCTTTCAACACCAGCTCCACCCGGTCTGTCAGACGGCCGTTGACGGAGACATTTTCCGAACGGATCAGAGTCTGAGCCTTGGATCTGGACTGGCGATAGGCCTCTGCCAGAATGGCATCCAGCCGCTCTGAGGCGGCTGAGCAGGACATTTCCTCAAATTGCTGGGAGAAGGTATCGGCATTGGCCTTGGCTGCTTCTGCGTAGACTGAGGTGTGCTTGATTCTCACCAGGTCGTGGCAGATGGTGTCTACCATTTTCTTAAGGACGAATACGGTGGCTTCCTGCTTCTCCTCATCTACCAGAATGTCTCCCTGCATGCCTCGTTCGATGCCAAGGTTCATGAGGGATCCCAGATAGTCCCGATGGGTCAGCTTGTCGGAGAACTTCTTCTGCAGGGGCTTGATGACCAGGGGCACCA
>JAGHUB010000136.1 GCA_018065025.1 Candidatus Equihabitans merdae | reverse complement strand
CTTTCGAACTCGAGTATTTTACTTTTGGCCACGGTTCCCGCAATATGGCTATTATTCCCGGGGTCAGCATGACTTCCATTATGTTGTCAGCAGGCGCTATCGCCGGTGGTTTTGAGATTTTTACAGATCGATACACCGTATACGTATTCGATCAGCAGAAGAATATTGATGAAAACTATTCCGTTGCTGTAGCAGCAGATAATATCGCCACAGCCATGAAGCAGATCGGCATCAAGGATGTGGATGTATTCGGTGCTTCTCATGGCGGCATGGTTGCTCAGTATCTGGCTATTCATTATCCGGAACTGATCCATGCTCTTTATCTTGGTGGTACCAAGTCAAGAAATAATCCTTCAAGCCCGGACACCATTAACAGATGGATGGAGCTTGCCAAGGGAAATGATGTCTGTGCTTTGAATCATGACATCTATCAGAGCCTCTATTCTGATGAATTCTATGAAAAATTCGCAGGTCTCTTTGCAGAGATGGAGAAAAACGGTGGACCCAAAGAGATGGAGCGCTTCTACCACATGGTCAGATCTGCAGCGGAATTTGATTGCTACGATGATTTGGACAAGATCACATGCCCGGTCTTTGCTATCGGTTCAAAAGTGGACAAGGTTCTTGGTGGTTATGCCACTCAGGAAATCGCCGATAAGCTTGGCTGCTATATCTATATGTATGAAGGTTATGGACACGCTTTCTACGACGAAGCTGCAGATTTTCGTCCCACTATGTTGGAGAACTTGTCAGCCCTCGACTGATTATTTGATCTCTCAATTGTAGTTGCCCAGACCTTTCCGGTTTATTGACCACTTCATTTGAAACTTTTAATACTTAATCCTTGATTTTATGCCCCGGATGGCTTCCGCCACCGGGGCCTTTTCAGTTATGTATGCGATGAGCATACAAATCGAGTCAGCCTACTGGATTCAAAAGCAGAAACCTTGTTATCGAATCGTTGATTTCACAGGATTGGATGGATCTGCCCTCCAATCCTTTTTTGTGTATACGATGAGCTTTCGTGGCTGCGGGTGCTTGCACACAGGCAGACATTTGGTGGACGCACAGCCTTGGCTGCCTTCGTTCACCAAGGCTGTTCTTTATGTCATAAGAGACTTCTCAAATCTTAACTTTTGGGCTAGTTTATCGGTCATACTCTCTGTTATAATCATCAAGAGTACGCCCTACGTACAGCATAAGAGGAGAATATTTTATGATCGATCAGGAATTAAAGAAACGCGCACTTAACCCGCCTCATAAAGGTGAACCGCCTCGCGAGAAGATTCTCAAGCTGGGCCGCAAGATCACAGACGTGGTCGAACACAAGATCAAAGGTATTACAACAGACGATCCTGAATATTGGGGTCTTGCCTGTTTTGTTACAGATGAGATGGCAGACATCGCTTTGAAGATGGATCTGCGTCATCCTTACACCATCAGCGAGCTGTGGAAGCTCTGCAATGTTAAGGAAGAAGAGAAAGAACATTTCCAGGAACTGCTGGATGAGATGAGCTACACAGGTCTTCTGGAATACGACTATGGTTATCATTATGACCATAATGGCCGTACAGCTCCCCAGTCTGAACGTCGTTATTATCTGGTTATGTTTGTTCCCGGCTCTGCCGAACTTCTGAACATGGAAGAAGGTCCGGAAGGCAACAAGCGTCTTCGTGACCATCCGGAACTGGGTTACTTCTTCGAACGCATGACATACATCCCTCTGGAGGGGAAGACACATCTGCTGCCTCCCGGTGGCGGCGGTGTCGGTATGCACGTCATTCCCGTAGAAAAAGCCATTTCCATGGAAAATAATACCCTGGATATCGAACATATTAGTTATTGGCTTAAGAAATACGAAGGCCACATCGGTGTTGGTCAGTGTTCATGTCGTGTCAGCCGTGCTGCTATGGGCGAAGGCTGCGGCGATGACGAACAGTGCTGGTGCATCGGCGTTGGTGACTTTGCCGACTATTGTCGTGAGACCGGTAAGGGTCATGACATCACCTATGAAGAAGCCATGCATATCCTGCAGGTAGCCGATGAAAATGGTTTTGTTCACCAGATCACAAACATCGATGGTGAAAACAAGATCTTCGGTATCTGCAACTGCAACGTCAATATCTGTAATGCTCTGCGTACATCACAGCTTTTCAACACACCCAACCTGTCAAGATCTGCTTATACAGCCAAGGTTGAGAAAGACAACTGCGTAGCTTGCGGTAAATGTGTTGAAATCTGTCCTGCCGGTGCTGTTAAGCTGGGTCAGAAACTGTGCAACGCTAAGGGTAAACCCATCAATTATCCTAAGCACGAACTGCCCAACTCCATCAGCTGGGGTCCGGAACATTGGGATCCGGATTATCGTGACAACAACAGAAAGAACTGCTACGACAAGGGTACTGCTCCCTGTAAGACAGCATGTCCGGCTCATGTAGCTGTTCAGGGTTATCTGAAGATGGCTGCTCAGGGGCGTTATCAGGATGCCCTTGCTCTCATCAAGAAGGACAATCCCCTGCCGGCTATCTGCGGTCGTATCTGTAACAAGCGCTGCGAAGATGCCTGCACACGTGGCAGCATCGACCAGGCTGTTTCCATCGATGCCGTTAAGAAGTTCATCGCCGAACAGGATCTGAAGGCCGAAACACGTTATATCCCGCCTGTCGTCATCGCCTCTAACCGTCTGAAACAGTGGGATCAGAAGATCGCCATCATCGGTTCAGGCCCCGCAGGTCTGTCTGCTGCCTACTATCTGGCCACCAGAGGTTACAAGCCCACTATCTTTGAGAAGAACCTTCGTCCCGGCGGTATGCTGATGTATGGTATTCCGTCATTCAAGCTGGAAAAAGACGTTCTCAAAGCTGAAATCGACGTTATTCGTGAACTTGGTGTTGAAATCAAGCGCGGTGTTGAAGTTGGTAAAGATGTCACCATCCAGGAACTCCGTGATCAGGGTTATCAGGCCTTCTACATCGCCATCGGCTGCCAGGGTGGCCGTCTGCCGGGCGTTCCCGGTGAAAATGCCGAAGGTACTGACATTGCCGTCAGCTTCCTCCATGATGCCGCTGAAGGTATCACCACCAGCATGGAAGGCGAAGTTGTTGTCGTAGGTGGCGGTAACGTTGCCGTTGACTGCGCTAAGACAGCTTCCAGACTGGGTGCTTCCAAAGTTTCTATGGTATGTCTTGAAGACCGTGCTACAATGCCGGCTTCCAAGAATGAAATCGCCGAAACACTGGAAGAAAACATTGACATTTGCAACAGCTGGGGTCCCAAGGAAGTTCTTACAGACGAAAATGGTCACGTTTGCGGCATCATTTTCAAGAAATGTACTCAGACTATCGATCCCGAAACAGGTAAGTTCTCACCCCTTTATGATGAAGAAGTCACTATGGAACTGAAGGCTGATCATATCGTCTTCGCCATCGGTCAGGCCATCGAATGGGGCAACCTGCTTAAAGATACTAAGGTTGAATTCTGGCACGGTAATTATCCGGTAGCCGATTCTCTGACCTATCAGACAGCTGAACCGGACATCTTCGTAGGCGGCGACGTCTTCCACGGTCCCAGCTTCGCCACCGATGCCATCGAAGATGGTAAGTGCGCAGCTGAATCTCTGCATCGTTGGGTACACATGGGTGCCGATATGAGAATCGGTCGTAACCGCCGTGACTTCATCATGCTGGACAAAGACGATATCTCCGTTGTCAACTACGACAAGGCAGGTCGTCAGGAAGCCGGTATGGATGAGACTATTGATCCGCATTCCTTCCGCGATGCCCACAAGACATTGACAGAAGAACAGGTCAAGATCGAGACAGCCAGATGTCTGGGCTGCGGCGCCAGCTGGGTAGATCCCAACAAGTGTATCGGCTGCGGTGTCTGCACAACCAGATGCGAATTCGATGCCATCCACCTGCACCGTGATCATCCGGAATGCTCCAACATGATGCGTGCCGAAGATAAGCTCAAAGGCATCGCTTCCATGGCCGGTAAGCGTCTTGGTCAGTCCATCATCAAAGTGGTAAAGAAGAGCTAAGACATGCATGAATTGGGCGTAACCTTCCACATCGCTGATGCGGTTGTGGAAGTGGCTAAAGAAAATCAGGCAGAGCACGTGTGCTCTGTAACATTAGAACTCGGTGAGGTATCCACGGTTATTCCGGAATACCTGATCGATGTCTGGAACTGGCATTGCAAGAGAGTAGAGATCCTCCATAACTGTGAGTTGATCGTGGAGCGCATCCCTGCTATCACCTATTGCGAAGCCTGCCAACAGACATACCCCACCGTTCCTCAGGGAAAGATCTGCCCCCATTGCGGCAGTGACAAAACGTACCTGCAACAGGGAAATGAGGTAAATATCAAAGAAATAGCGGTGGAATAGAATTAGAAAAATGTTTGACTTGGGCAACTGCTGATCAGGCAGTTGCCTGAGTATTTACCCCGATCTTTGATCGGGGGCCGTGTCGCGGAGTGACATCAAAAGAATGCGGAAGCATTCTTTCTTTAGTTATTTTTTGTGGAACTGAAAGAAGGTTGTTGAATTGAGAAAATGCATCGGGATTTTGCTTCCATTAGTTTTGGCGATAAGTTTAATGGCGACACCTGCTTTGGCGGAAGAGACCATCAACAAGTGGGTCGGTCAGGAAACCAGTGGTACTTATGGCCAGCTCACCTGGAATGTGGATGAGAATCAACATCTCACCATCAGCGGTACCGGAGCTATGACCAATACAGGCGGTGGAGCAGCACCTTGGGGTACGGACATCGTTTCGGCAGAAATTGAATACGGCATTACCAATATCGACGAATATGCCTTTTATGAATGCACTAAACTGAAAGAGGTCACTATCCCAAATACGGTCAAAAGTATCGACTGGTGCGCATTTGCCAAATGCACCGGCTTAACCAGCATAACATTCCCCGGCAGTCTGGAAACTATTGGTGTCCATGCTTTTAATGGCTGCACTGGCTTAACCAAACTGACATTACCCGGAAACATTAGAACCATCGACGGATATGCTTTTAAGAACTGCATCGGACTTAAAGAAATCGAATTTTCTGAAGGGCTGGAAACCATTAGTTATGAAGCATTCAGAAATTGTACGGGACTTACCAGTCTGGTGTTTGCTGAAGGACTTAAGAACATCGATCATGAAGCCTTTGCTGATTGCACTGGCCTTGCCTATATGGAGTTCCCTGTCAGCCTGGAAAGAGTCGGTGATAATGCTTTTGCGGGGCGTAATGCCCTTGAAAAGGTTATTAGCTGGAATCCGCTGTCACTTCATCCTCTGTTTGGAAAGGGTAATGAGTGGGTTGCCGATCCTGATCTTTATGAAAAGGTTATGGGACTTAAGTATCGCATTGCCGGTACAGATCGGGTTCAGACTTCTCTTATGGCAGCAGAATTGATGCCCAGTAGAGATGACGTCAAGTTTGATACCGTGATATTGGCCGATGCCTGGAAGTTTCCGGATGCATTGACCGGCTCATACCTGGCAGCTAAGAATCGTGCGCCCATCATTTTAGTGGATAATGGTTCGCCCTCAGCATCGGTTAATTATATTAAGAGCCATCTGGGAAATGGCGGCAAAGTTTATATCCTGGGTGGAGAAGCTGCGGTTTCCTCTGCTGTGGAGCAAATGTTATCCCAATATGAGGTAAAGCGTCTGGCGGGAGCCGATCGCTACGCCACGAACCTGGCTATCTTAGACGAGGCCGGCGTGTGGCCTTATGATGCTTTCCTGGTGGCAAGTGGCACAAATTATGCCGATAGCTTATCAGCTTCAGCCACAGGCCTGCCCATGATGATCGTGGGTGATGAGTTGACGGATGCCCAACGTGAGTGGTTGATGGACCACCGGTTCACTGAGCATTATATTCTTGGCGGTGATAAGGCGGTTTCTGATGGAATAGAAGAGGAACTCTTAAGCTGTGGCATTAAATCAGTCTCTCGTCTGGCAGGTGCTACGCGTTATGAAACATCTGTCTTGATTGCTGAAAGATTCATACCCGAGGCAAAAGAATATTATCTGGCTTATGCCTGGAATTTCCCGGATGGATTGTCCGGAGGTGCTCTGGCTTATGCCAATCATTCTGCATTGATTCTGACAGGCGGCGGTAATACGCAGACTGCGGGACAATATCTGAGAAAAATGATGAGGAAAGATTTTAAACTGGAGCTTGGTATTCTCGGCGGAGAAAAACTGATCTCAGATGCAGACATCATGGATATGGTTGGGTATTAGATCAAAAAGTGCAATATAGAAACAGTCGTGTGGTTAATCCATACGGCTGTTTTTTTGCATATTATCCCCATTCTTTGGTAAGTTGTACCAATTCTTAAATATGTATATCTTTGATATAATAAATTTGGAAAAATTTACCTTACAAAGAAATAGATTCGAATTG